>NZ_JBXAXU010000005.1:0-98942 GCF_056781915.1 Dellaglioa sp. CoH-57-MRSF-21
ACATTTGATTTGTCGAAAATTTGTTCAGTTTTCAAAGATCTACTTGGTTGCTTTTGACAACTTTTATATCATATCAACCACGTCATGATTTGTCAAGAATTTTTTTGAATAAATATTCATTTCTTCTTGCCGTATCAATCAGCTTTATTAATATACCATCTGGTATACACCCTGTCAATACTTCATTACAGATAAATTTGATTTATTAATTATTACTTTATCAAAAAAGCGACTTAACCTCATCGAATTGATAAGTTTAAGTCGCTTTTTTGATAAAAGCTATTTAATAATGTCTAATCCACCCATGTATGGTTGAAGAACTTCCGGAATAGTTACCGACCCGTCTTCATTCTGATAATTTTCAAGAACTGCTGCTAGCGTACGACCAACTGCCAATCCTGAACCATTCAACGTGTGTACAAACTGTAATTTTCCATCATCATCCCTATATTGGATATGAGCCCTACGAGCCTGAAATGCTTCAGTATTAGAACAACTTGAAATTTCACGATACATATTTTGTGCAGGTAACCAAACCTCTAAATCATGTGTCATTGCTGCTGAGAATCCCATATCTCCCGTTGACAATGTTATCACATGATATGGTAACCCAAGTTTTTCCATAATTCTGCCTGCATCACTTGTCATTTTTTCTAGTTCTGCATATGAATCTTCTGGTTTAGTATATTTCACCATTTCAACTTTATTAAATTGATGCAATCTAATCAATCCACGTGTATCTCTTCCAGCGCTTCCTGCTTCAGATCTGAATGAGGGTGAGAGAGCTGTGAAATATACTGGTAATTTTTCTTCCGGAATAACTTCATCCCTGTAGTAATTAGTTAATGGTACTTCTGCTGTTGGAATTAACGTTAAATTTTCATTTGCGATTTGAAAAACGTCTTCCTTAAACTTCGGAAATTGACCAGTTCCGTACATTGACTCATCATTAACAATATATGGAGGAATAATCTCTGTATAACCATCAATTGCATGTTGATCAAGCATAAAATTGTATAAAGCACGTTCTAAACGAGCTCCCCATCCTTTATAGTATAGGAATCGACTGCCCGACACTTTAGCGCCACGTTCAAAATCTAAAATATCTAAATTTTCACCGATTTCCCAATGTGCTTTCGGCTCAAAATCAAAAGTTCTTGGTGTACCTACTTTTCTTAATTCAATGTTTGAATCTTCATCAGGACCTACTGGAATCGTTTTATTTGGCATATTTGGTAGTCGCGATGCCATATCTGTTACGTCTGCATCTAAAACCTTTAATTCTTCATCAAATGCTTTAATTTCATCTCCGACTTTTTTCATTTCTTCGATTTGAGCATCTGCATTTTCTTTATTTCGTTTTAATTGTGCAATAGCTTGCGATACATCGTTTCTTTTCTTTTTTAAAGTTTCGGTTTGAACAATAATATCCCTACGTTTACGATCCTTTTCAACCATTTCATCAATAATCTCTGGTTTTACCCCACGATTACCCAATTGTTCCTTAACTTCATCGACATTTTGACGAATCATTTTAATATCTAACATATTCTGTTCCTCCTTTTTTTGTATAAAAAAAGCCCACTCATCCACTAATTGGGACGAAAGGCTCATTTTCGCGGTACCACCCAAGTTCGACAAATAATCATTTGTCACACTCAAATAGATAACGGTCTCCCGTGTGGCATTACCCACCCACTTATTCACGCCGGATTTTCAGCTTCGTAATTTCCACCACCATTACGTCTCTTAAATGCCTACTTATAACGTTTTCCGTGTTTATTTATTACTTTAATAATAAGCGTTGTTTTATTAAATTGCAAGTTTAATTCTTACCCGCTTTATTAAGCAAATCGATATACTCTTCTAACGAAAGATGATGCTTAACTATATATTTCGCGTTACTTTTACCAACATAGCGGAAATGCCATGTTTCATAATCAATTTTAGTCGATTTTTCTTTATCTTTCGGGAATCTCAATATAAATCCATAATTTACCGCATGGTTGATTAACCATTTTTGACCCTTATCTGTTTCACTACTATTATCTAAATCATTATGTTTGGCATACCAATTTGATGACATCATATCGACTGCTAGTCCGGTGTGATGTTCGCTTGATCCTGGTTCTGCCACATACTCTTTTGTTAATTGTTTAGCCTGAGCAACTGACTTTCCCGAATTTTCATAGCTTTTAATTGAGTCTGCATAGACCTCTTTTTGGTAGCTAATTGATCGATAACCAGATACCAGTGACGCCTTATACCCGGCCTTATTTGCTGCTGATACAAAATCATTCAAAGCACTCTCAATTTTTGAATTTACAATAACATTTCCATCTATTTTCTGTTTAAAATCCAGTTCTTGCTTGAGTTTATGCTCTGAATTAACTAATATTAAATTCCAATCATTTGCCTTTACACCTTTAGGTAGCTCACTTTTTTGTGTGACTTTTACCGTTTTATGGCTAGGTGTCGTATTCGCTTTCTTACCGCATGCACCTATTAATAGTGCACACATCATTACTACCATCATCATCCATTTTCTTCTAGTCAAAATGTGCCTCATTTCTTTGATAAATCTACATCTTTTAATGGAATTAATTTTGTTTTATAGCGTATTTTATAATATGTGTACAAGATAACAAATAACGGAATGCTCATATAACTAACCGAGATTGCTTCCCAATCAAAATTTTTAAATGATTGAATATCTTGTCCAAGAATAACTAAAATACAAAGAACAAGCGCTAAAATAGGGCCCACTGGGAACCATTTTGCAGAGTACTTTAATTCTGACACTTCATGTCCTTGCGCTTTGAACGCTTTTCTAAATCTGTAATGTGAGATTGCAATTCCTAGCCAAGCGATGAATCCAGTTAACCCACTAGCACTCAGTAAAAAGACATACACTTTTGCTCCAAAAACACTTGCTAAAAATGTGAGTAATCCGATAAATGTTGTTCCCACTAGTGCTGCCATTGGAATACCACGACTATTCGTTTGTTTAAACTTTTTAGGAGCGTAACCCTGTTCCGCAAGTGAATGAAGCATTCGAGTTGATGCATACATTCCTGAATTTGCAGCTGAAAGTACAGATGTTAAGATAACTGCATTCATAACACTTGCTGCAGAGGCTAACCCAGCTCTTTGAAAGACCAATGTAAATGGACTAATTGAAATATCTGATGCGCTTGAGCCGAGTAAATCTGGACTTGTATACGGAATAATTGCTGCAATGATAAAAATAGCGAAAATATAGAATAGTAGAATCCGCCAAAACACTTGTTTAATTGCTTTTGGAATACTCTTTTCAGGCGTTTCTGATTCTCCCGCCGTAATACCGATTAATTCAGTTCCTTGGAAAGAGAAACCAGCGACGACGAATACACTTAGAATCATTGGAACACCACCAACAAATGGAGCTTTCTTCATTGTAAAGTTTTCAAGTCCCGTTGCATGGCCACCTAGAATACCAAATATAGTCAATACACCAACGATTAAGAAGACAATGACAGTCACCACTTTAATAATTGATAACCAATATTCTGTTTCACCAAATGATTTAACTGACAACGCATTAATTGAAAAAATAATAACTAACGAGATTGTACTAAAAATCCATCCTGGTACATCTGGCAACCAAAATTGCATAACCAAGGCAGCTGTACTAATATCAACAGCCAATGTAATTGCCCAGTTAAACCAGTAATTCCAACCCATTGCAAAACCCATCGCAGGATCAACAAATCGCGTTGAATAAACCGCAAACGACCCTGAAACTGGTAAATACGTTGCCATTTCACCTAAACTAGTCATTAAAAAGTAAACCATAATTCCAATGCCAATGTAAGCTAGTAACGCACCACCTGGCCCTGCCTTCGAAATTGCTGACCCACTCGCAACGAATAAGCCTGTTCCAATACTTCCACCCAAGGCAATCATTGATAAGTGTCTTGTTTTTAACTCTCGGTGCATACCTTCTTGTTCTGCCATATGAAATCCCCCCTATATATAGAGGAGCACTCGTGATTTTTAAAATTGAGAAAAGAAAAAGAGACCTTTTGTACAACACTATTACGCGTTATACAAAAAGACTCAGATTAATAGACTCAGTCAAATCGTTATAAGCGCCCCGTGATTACTATATAATCACGACAGTTTCTGACTTATTAAATCAGACCCCAGCAGTCACTAAATCTAAGTTAGCATCCACTTCGGCAGTTCACCCTTTCAGTTTAACTTCTTCAGCACTTAATTGCTTCATTAAACATACTTATGAAAACTGCATCCTCTTCTTTCGATAATTCTTACTATAATCAATTCACTGATATTTTGCAAGCTGTATCCTAATTTTCAGCTATATTAATTTCATCATGCAACTTTTCAATATCTGTTTCATTTTTTAAAAAAGCTTCATTTTCGATTGGAAAGTGTTGTTCAATCGAACTAAATGGCTGTAAACTCACAACCCCATTTTTTAAATGATAATCTAAAATATGTCCACCCATTTTATTTTCATCAGATAAAAAATGAATATGGAATCCCGCTGCACCAATTCCTTGAAATAACTCAGGTGTGAAATAGCCAATAGCTGTTCCATCAATATCTTCTTCTTCAAATTCCGATTGTTTGGCAGTTACCGCAGTTAATTCTGGATACGGTTTACTTTGTTTAGCAACAGATCGTGTACTCATTTTACTAAATGTTCCTTTAATAAGAACACTAAAAAATAAATTTTGGTAAGGATATAATTCAAGTAATTGCTCTTCTAAAACATTTCCTGCCACATTTTCAAATTGAATAGATGCGTCTGCTTGATTAAAATGGACTGTCGCAAATGGAACAAGAACGTCATCGCTAACTTGATTAATTTGACCTTTTGCAGTAATCTGGAAAGCCTTTCCGTCAATCACAATCATTTCGCCATCTAAATCACCAACAGTTCCAATTCCGTAATCACCATGTTTCAATAATTCTCCAACACTCAATGTGCCTTCGTACAAGCCTTCAATTAATGTTGCTAAGGTACCATGTTGATAAACCTTTTTTATATCTTGCATGTCGTTGACCTCTCTTGAAAATTATTTTAATATAATTGATCCATTAAAATTGATTGTCCTAATTCTTGATTATCTTTATAATCAACTGGTATATCAACAATAACAGGACCATTAGTTGCAAATGCTTCATCTAATGTTTTAGCTAAATCTTGTGCTTTTTCAACGCGTAAGCCTTTTGCACCAAAACTTTCCGCATATTTCACAAAATCCACTGCGCCAAAATTCACACCGGCAGATTGACCATATTTCATTTCTTCTTGGAATTTAACCATATCGTAGTGTCCATCATTCCAAATAATATGAACAATATTCAGATTCAAACGAACCGCTGTTTCCAAATCTTGGGCTGAAAACAAGAATCCACCATCTCCAGAAATTGAGACGATTTGTGTATTAGGTCGAACTAAGGCCGCTGAAATTGCCCAAGGTAACGCAACTCCTAATGTTTGCATCCCATTACTAAATAATAAATGACGTGGTTCATAACTTCTAAAATGTCGCGCGATCCAAATGTAGAAACTACCGACATCAACTGCTACCGTCATTTCATCTGAAACACGTTTTTGTAATTCTTGGATAATGCTTAATGGATGACTGGTTAATGTGTCACTTGTCACAACTGGCGCTTCATCCCTAGCCTGTAATTTTTCTTGTAAGCCATCTAAATACTCACGAGATTCAGATGCCATTTGATAGCCTTTCATATAGGGTAATAAAAATTCAAGTGTTTGCGCGATGTCGCCCACTAACTCTTTCTTTGGTTGGAAATTATGATCAATCTCTGAACGCATATCGTCAACAACAACAATATTAGCTGTTCCTTCTGCATTCCAGTTACGTGGTTCATATTCAATAGGATCATAGCCAATTGTAATAACTAAATCGCTCTTTTTAAGTAATTGATCCCCTGGTTGATTTCTGAATAAGCCCACACGACCAAAGAAATCACCGACTAATTCACGCGATATCACACCAGCGGCTTGAAATGTTTCCACAACAGGTAGATTCGTTGCTTCAACTAAATTACGAATAGCTTTTGTTACTTCTGGTGAAGATGCCCGCATTCCCACAAGTAAAACAGGTAATTTTGCTGCTTTAATTTCTTGTGCTAAAAGTGTACTTTCTACCGGGCTAGCGGGACCTAATTTAGGTGCCATTAAAGGCTGGATAACTTTTGTTTTCACTTCTGAATCTGTTACATCTTGGGGAATACTAACGAAACTTGCCCCTTGCTTTGCAGCCTCAGCTTCTTGGTAAGCATTAGCAATCACTTCTGAAATATTCTCAGGTTCTTGAACCTCTGCACTATATTTAGTGATTGGTTCAAATAATGCCGTGTTATTCATACTTTGATGCGTTAGTCTCGTTAAATCTGAACGTTTCACTTGACCAGAAATAGCAAGAACAGGATCACCTTCTGCCGTAGCCGTCACAACGCCTGTTGCCAAATTACTTGCACCAGGTCCGGAAGTCGTTAAAACAACCCCCGGTTTACCTGTAATACGACCAATCCCAGCAGCCATAAATGCTGCATTTTGTTCATGGCGCGTAATAATTAATTCTGGCGATTTAGAATTCGTCGGATGTTCCAATTTTTCAAAAACACGATCAATTTTTGCACCAGGAATACCAAATACATATTTCACATCATGATTTATTAAACTATCAACAATGGCATCTGCGCCGTAATATTTATTATCTGTCATTAGATTTCCTCCGAATTTGTTTTAGTAGTATCCATGATAGCATTTTCACAAATAAATGACTATGGTTTAAACTTACCAAATGTAAGCCTAAATAAAAAACCATTATTAACCCAGTTATGGTTAATAATGGTTTCGTTATTTATGATTTCCGGTTACATTTTCGACAATTTTTTGAATGATTAATTTACGTTGACCACTGATATCTTCTTCATTCCAATTAATTAAAGGAATTTCAGTTTCGTCAAACGTTGCTGCAATTAGTTGATAAACCGTTTGTGACTCTAAATAATTAGCCCAACGTTTATCCGCTTCAGCAAAAACACTATTAACGACGACGGTTGCTTTTTCTGTATCTTGTTTAAATTCACGAAATACACGATCAAAGAAACCGAAGTTTGGATAGGTTTCAATCTTTCCTTCCGAAGCCTCCACAATTTCTAATAAATTGATATCCTTAGCATCCCTTGCTAACGTAAAACCGCCATTATTACCTGAAACAGATTTCACAAGTCCCGCAACGACTAACTTACGCATAATTTTACGAAGATAAGTTTGTGAACCACCAAGACGAGCGTTGATTACTTGCGATGAAATTGGCACACCCTTATCCTGCGTTGCCAATAAAGAAATAATACACGCTGCTTGTTCAAATCCTTTTGTTAATTGCATAGTCAGCTACCCCCGGTTGATTAATTTTCAAATAGTTCTATATATACGAATAAAGGATAACATATGTCGTTGACAATTGGTATTGATTATTTTAAATCAACCGCATAAACAATTTCATTAATTAGAGCAGCAGGTTGAAAAAGGGATGAAACCGCTCTTTTTTCAACAAATTTAAAATTGGATTTTTTTAACACTTTGATAGATGCTTTATTTTCAATAGTTGTCACGCCAATTACACGTTCTAAATCTAACGCCTGAGCCATTGTTAAAAGTCCTTGAACTGCTTCAGTCATTATCCCTTGATTCTTAAAAATAGGATTTAGTGCATAGCCAACCTCTTTAACTACCAAACTAGGTTCTTGATTCTCATCAACTACTTCATATAAACCGATATTACCGACTACTTTTTGATTTCCTTTACACTCAATCGCAAATATACTTTGTTTTTGTAGCGTCGCAACGAACAAACTAGCTTCAGCCAATGAATTCACGGGTAAAAAGCCAGCCATTTGACCAACCGTTTCATCACAAGCATATTCATATATGTCATTTATGTCTGATGAGCATAACGGACGTACCACAAGCCGTTTCGTTTCATATTGATTCATTTTTTAGCCCTCAATTTTAAATTTATTCAGAATTTTTAGATATATAACGCGTGCAATGGCTATCCAAGTGACTGTTAAAAGAACAGCGCCTACCGTATCCGTCGGAAAGTGAGCTTGTAGATATACTCTTGAAATCATAATCATCATGATCCATATCGCTAATAAGCAGTTAATCAAAAATTGTTTACTATACTTAAATTCTACCAGCATAATACTCATTATCGTTAGACAAAATAATGCCACCCCGAACGTATGTCCACTGGGGAAACTGAATCCAGTAATTGATCCATGCCCCACTGGTCGAGGTCTCTGGACGCTACTTTTAATGAGCTTAATTAACAGTGCTCCAGTCATTATGGTCATCCCTGTCCAAATAGCGAGTACACCTCGTCGTAATTTATATAAAATAATCATCAAAATGACTGAATACAACCCTATCATCATCGGACTACTTAGCCAACTGATTATCTGCATCACTTGGTCTAGTTGCGCTGTAGGATGAAACCTAACAACTGCAATGATATTATTATCTATACCATGAATAAAATTATTTTTTGTTACTATTAATAACGTCAATATTGCGAATAGTCCACTGCCTATTATGACTACTCCATAAAGTTTATTCTTATTAATCATTACTCTAACCTCTTAATTACAGTCTATTTTATCCACATAATTTATCATATTTTTTAATTTGTTTAAAGTTAGTTACCAAAATCTTTAAGAATTCATACAGAAATCAAGCAAATGCTCAATTTTATGTAAGTTTATGGTAAAATAGGATATCTTTATAAATTTAGAAAAGAGTTGAAAATAAATAATGAATACGCTACTACTTATGCTTGCCGCTGGTCTTGTGGCAGGTGCTCTAGGATCTATCTTAGGATTAGGTGGCGGCATCATTGTCACCCCGGTCTTAACTTTAATGATGGGATTAGATATTAAATACGCTATTGGTGCTAGTATCATTGCCGTTATCGCAACGAGTTCTGGTGCTACAATTGCATTTCTAAAAGATGACGTTTTAAATTTGAGGGTCGCCATGTTTTTAGAAATCGCAACGACAATTGGTGCGATTTGTGGAGCACTCTTAACAGGAGTCTTTAATACATCCTTTCTCTTCATTTTATTCGGTGCTTTTTTGCTACTTTCTGTCTACAACATGCTTAAAAAAATTTTTGTAGGTGAAGAAGTTTTAAAATCAGCTGAACCTGATTATTTATCTACCAAATTTAAACTGAATAGTTCGTACTATGATAAACAACTAAAAAAACAAGTTGATTATCAAGTCGAAAATGTTCCAGGTGGGATGGCGATTATGCTTGGTGCTGGAGTTGCTAGTGGACTACTAGGAATCGGATCTGGTATTTTCAAAGTTATGGCAATGGATACTGCAATGAAAATGCCGTTGAAACCATCAAGTTCAACAAGTAACTTAATGATGGGTGTCACCGCTGCCGCAAGTGCGACCGTCTACTTTTTCAATGGTTCAATTAGACCTGATATTGCGGTTCCATTAGCGCTAGGAATTTTAGTTGGTTCATCAATTGGTTCGCGTGCAATGCAATACCTACCCGCAAAAATAATTCGCCTCATTTTTGTACCTGTACTATTGTATGTCAGCATTCAGATGATTCTAAAAGGATTCGGGGTATCTATCTAATGATGAATGAAAAAAATAACACATCAGCCGAAATGGCAAAAATTGAATTAATGATTGGTCAAATACTAAGAATTGGCGTTTTCATTTCTGCGATAATTATGATTATTGGTCTTATCCTATCCTTAGTTACAGGTTCAACAGGCTATCAAGGTAATACATTTCCAACTTCATTTTCTGCTATCATTTCTGGAATTGTCGCACTTAAACCTTACGCAATTATGATGCTTGGGCTATTTTGCTTAATACTAACACCAATTCTTCGTGTCGTTATTTCAATTTATGCTTTCTACAAAGAAAAAGATTATCTGTACGTTAAAATTACCGTCATCGTTTTAGTCATTTTAATTGCTGGCTTTTTTATTGGCGAACATTAATTAATAAAGGGGAACATTTCAATGTCAAGTCGTCGAGAAAACTATCATAAAGAACAACTACTACACCAAGAAACAACTAATCACCTGCCTTTACCAAAACGCGAAAGAAAAAATAAAAAGCAAAACAAGAAACGTCGTCGCTTAATTTGGTTAATCATTATAATAATCGCTGCTATCTGCGGTGGCGTTTATGCCTACCATAAATACTCAAACGCTAAAAATGCAGCTGATAAAATCTATACTTCTACTAAAATTGCTAAAACTAGAAATGTCGCAGCGGTTTTGGAAAAGGACCATCCTATTTCGATTTTACTTTTAGGTTCTGATGATGGTGCCTTGGGTCGTGCTAAAACTGGTGGCCGAACGGATACTTTAATCGTTGCCACACTTAACCCTAAAACAGAATCAATGACCTTAATCAGTTTACCGCGTGATACTGAAGTTGCGGTTTCAGACCATGAATCAGATTTTCCAAGTAAGATAAACGCTGCCTATGCTTATGGTGGTGCTGCAACTGCCGTTAAAACTGTTGAAAAATATTTCAATGTACCCATTGATTTCTACGCAACAATCAACATGGGCGGTTTAGAATCACTAGTTGATGCTGTTGACGGTGTTGACGTTAATCCACCACTATCTTTTTCTTATAATGGTGCCAGCTTCAAAAAAGGCGTTAAAACTCATGTCAACGGTAAACAAGCCCTTTCGTATGCCCGCATGAGATATGATGATCCTCTTGGCGATTACGGTCGACAAAAACGCCAACGTCAGATTATTATGGCAGTGGCTTTAAAAAGTACACAACTTCAAAATTTATTAGACGATAAATTTTTAAATACAATGTCATCTCAAATGAAAACTGATTTAACATTCAATGATCTTACCGTCTTAGGTACCAATTATCGTAAGGCAACACATCATTCACATTCAGATTATCTACAAGGTACAGGAACAATGGTCAATGGAGAAGCTTTTGAAATTGCCAGCGAAACTGAAAAACAACGTATCACTGATAAATTACGTTCCACACTTGGCTTGGTTCCAGCTAAAACTGGAAATACTTTAACAGCCGATACAAAAATTAATACAACTCGTGAATAGTTAAAAGTAGGCCGTCAATCGGGGATTGACGGCCTACTTTTTTGCATAAAAAAACAACTCACCTAAATGGCAAGTTGTTTAGATTTTAAATTAGTCTTTGTTTACGTTTACTGCTTGTGGTCCACGGTCACTATCTTCAACGTCAAAAGTTACTTTTTGACCTTCGTCTAATGTTTTAAAACCGTCACCTTGAATAGCTGAGAAATGTACGAATACATCACTACCATCTTCGCGAGTAATGAAACCAAAACCTTTATCTGCGTTAAACCATTTTACTGTACCTTGTTCCATGAATAAAATCCTCCTTGTGTCTATGTGACACGTTTTATTTATGACTCTCAAATCGTCCCAGTTGATATCGTTTCCGAAGACACTCATCAACTTCATTTGATTTGAAAAGCCACCTAAATTATATCACGTCTAATTGTAAAAACAAATTCTAAAATAGCGCTTTTATTTAGTTGTTTTCATCTTCAAGTGGTAACGCTAAATCATCATTTTCTTCCAGATTATATGGCTGGTATTTACCCATTAAATATCCTTGAATCATTTGAATAACTTCATAACGATCACTACCTGATAAAATTTTATCGCGGTATAAAAGTGTTGCCGTCCGTGCGAATAAATCTTCAAGATCAATCAATTCATCGTTAGTTTGACCAACTAAAAAATCAATTGAAACATGAAAGAATTCGGCCAACTTTCTGACTTCAAGATATGAGGGTGTATTAATACCACGCTCCCAACTACCAATCTGCGGGCCAGAATTCAAGTTATGATTCGATTTTTGAGACTGATTTAATCCAACAGCTAATTGAGTTAGCGTTAATCCACTACCTCTGCGCAATGCTTTTAATCTTTCCGGAAACATCAACAACACCTCCTTTAGATAAGCATACCTCTTTTTTAAAAAAAGGGTAGGTTTTTAACCAAATAAACCGCCAATATAATAAGTTACAGCCATTGTTACTAATCCAACAAAAACATTTCTTACCATGGCATGTCTAATATTATTACGCCCTAATATCCCGCTTACTGCCCCTGTTAAAAGTAAAGCTAAAGCAACGCCAATAACCGTCAGTGGAATCATAAACTCAGTTGGGAGTATCGCTATTAATAATAATGGAACTAGCGAGCCAACTACAAAGGATGTCATTGAGGACATCGCTGCGTGCCACGGATTTAAGTACTCACCGACATCAATATTGTTAACTTCTTTACAGTAATTTTCTAGTTCATTTTGAGACATTAGTTCATTGACCACATCCGTTGCGACCATCCGCGAGAATCCCTTTGCTTGGTAGATATTAATTAATCGTTCAATTTCAAATTCACGATTTTCTTTTAACTTTTTTGCAGCTGAATGGATAATCGATTTTTGTGTATCCCTTTGTGCAGAAACTGAGACGTATTCACCACCAGCCATTGAGAACGCTCCCGCAAACATACCAGCAAGTCCAGCTAAGACAAGATAGTACTTACCTTGACTAGCACCGGCCATCCCCAGAATAACGCCTGCAACTGAGATGATGCCATCATTAGCACCTAATACCCCTGCTCTTAAAATATTTAATTTCGTTGATAAAGCCATTCCTACTTTTAATGCACGACTATTCATCAAATGATTCACTCCATTTCCAATCATTTAAGTATAAGCTAATTGGGAACGATTATCAGTCGGGTTTATTAATTTCGTTAAGGAACATGATTGCCTTATCTTAAATGGGACACAATCTTACCATAGATAAAGACTGACTACTAGAAATCGAAAGGACCTGCATTTCAACCCATTATAGGATATACTTAAAGCAATTGTTCGAAAGAGGTGAATCAAATGTCTGACTCAAAAAAATACCCAATTAGTCCCTATTTTGAAATTAAAAATAATCATCCTTGGTACCTTGATGCCGAAATTGATGACTTATCACTTTATAATCAAAACTTTAAGGTTGTCTTACAAACAATAACTAAAAATGAAAATATTAATAAAGGGTGGCGCGATGAGGATTTAGAATCTAACATTCAGTTACTCCTTCTTATTGATTACGAAGAACTTGAAGTTTGGAAATATCCCGTCGATTTGTCATTTGATAAATTATCTTTAAAGGAAGATGTTGTATCATTCAATGAAAATAGTCGTATTGCACTTTATTTTGAAGATGATCAAGCTGTGATGCGAAAACTCGGCTACCTACCAAAAGAGGATACATTACAGGTCCATAATATTATGGCAGGCCTACCACATTATAAAATTGCCACTTATTTGACAGGCGGTCCTTATAAGAAATTAACGTTCGAAGACGACGAACTTCAAATTGATAATGGTTTTGAAGAATTTCGTTTAAATATTTTAATCTACTAAAAAAACATTCTCAATGAGAATGTTTTTTTGATTACTTATTTTTACTTTTTTTATTAAAAATTGATTTAACTGATCGTTTTAAAACATCGCCCATTCCAAGTGATTGAACCATATGAGCTGGATCAACATAGTTACGCATTGCACGTAACACCATTTTTGGTTTTTTAGACGCAAAAGTAAATGTCCCATTCTTCTTCGTTTTAATTGCATATCTCGGAATCCATCGTCCTTTAAACATCACAGACGCGATAACTTGATCAACTTCATCCCATGGAATTTGGATAAACTTGCGTGCATCACGGTCATTATAAAATTCAAACCCTTTATCGCCAATCATGATTTTACCATAATCAGTTAAACCTGTGAAAGCAGTTGCATCGATTGTTAAGTCTACCTTTGTATTAATTGACTGGACCATAGTATTTCGACTCCAATGTTTTTTGACGTTATCTTATTATACCTTAATTAATTGCATTGAACCATATAAAAAAACCCAGGAAAATTCCTGAGTTTTTTTGAAATTTTATAAAATTCCAAGTACGTGTCCACCGATACCAACTATGAATAAACCTAGAATGATAAGAATTGGTGAAACTTTTTTCTTAAGTAACCACATACAGAAGAATGTTAATAATAATGCTGCTAAACCTGGAATTAATTGATCCAAGTTATTTTGTAATGTTGTTACTTTATTTGGTGAAAGAGCTAAACCGTCGCTAGCTTGTTGCATAGCTGTTTGCATGCCTTTTCCACCTTGGAGTTTATCAAAATCAATATAAGCACCTTTATCCAACTTAACTGTTGAAATAACTGGCGTAAATTTGATTGAAACCCAACGTTCTACTAATGCGGCTAAAACGAACATTCCCAGTACCGAAGCACCTTTAGTAACATCTTGTAATAAGCCACCTGACATATCTTCAGAAATCTTAGAACCAGCTCTATAACCGAATTCTTGTGTATACCACATGAATCCCATACGGATGATATTCCAAGCTACGAAGAAAATGATTGGTCCCATAATGTTACCACCCATAGCCAATGAAGCACCTAAAGCACCTAACATTGGACGAACAGTAAACCAGAATACGGGATCACCGACACCAGCCAAAGGACCCATCATACCAACTTTAACACCTTGAATTGCAACATCATCAATAGGGGCACCATTAGCACGTTCTTCTTCAAGTGCTAATGTAACACCAAGGATTGGTGAAGCAAGATAAGGATGAGTGTTAAAGAATTCCATGTGTCGTTTCATTGCTGACGTACGTTCTTCTTTAGTTTTGTATAATTTTTTAATTGCTGGAATCATTGAGAATGTCCAACCACCATTTTGCATACGTTCGTAGTTCCATGAACCTTGAATAAACGTTGAACGCCATGCTACAGCCAATCGATCTTTTTTAGTTAATTCAATTTTATCTGCCATAATATATTCCTCCTTCTTCCAGTTTAATAATCGTTTAGAATTTCGCCAAGTGGATCACCGGTATTATTGCCACCGCCACCATTTGATGAACCACCCATTTTTGAAAGGTTCAAGTAAATAAGAGCAAGAGCAACACCGATAGCACCAATAGCGATCAATGTTAATTGAGTAATAGCTGCGACTACGAAACCAAGAATAAAGAATGGCCATACTTCTTTTGTAGCCATCATGTTAATAACAAGTGCATAACCAACGGCAACAACCATACCACCACCAATAGCCATACCATCTGTTAACCATGCGGGCATTGATTCAAGGAAACCTTTAACTGTTTCAGCTGGAATAAAGAGCAATGCTCCGGCTGGAATAGCAATACGGATACCTTGCATACCAATAGCAAGAACATGCCATATTTCTAGCTTACGGATATTACCTTGTTCTGCTGCTGCATCCATTGCATGAACAATAGGAACAGCAAGTGTACGAACAACCATTGTTAAGAATAATCCGGCAACGGCAAGGGGAACGGCGATAGCGATAGCTGATCCAACACCTTTAATCCCTTGTCCACCTAATACTAAAATAATTGCTGATGCAACTGAAGCAAGTGCAGCATCGGGTGCAATAGCTGCCCCGACATTAGCCCAACCAAGTGCGATCATTTGAAGTGTACCACCTAAAACAATTCCGGCGGTTAAATTACCGGTTACTAACCCGATTAATGTACATGCCACTAGTGGTTGATGGAATTGGAATTCATCTAAAATTCCACCCATACCAGCTAGAAAGGCAATAATTACTACTAAAATCATTGATATAGCTGACATAATAAGCCTCCTAAATTAATTTTCTTTTATTGTGTTGTTTAAGCTTTTGCTAATTCACCTTTAGCTTTTTTGAGAATGTTAGCCATATTCTCTTTTGAATCGTTAGGTACTTTACGGACATCAAATTTAACGCCCTTATCTTCTAGTTTTTCAAAAGTATCAACATCGTCTTGTCCCATTGATAATACGTTGTTAACAACTACTTTACCAACTGAATGAGCCATTGAACCAAGGTTAACTTCGTCAAATTTCATTCCGCCTTCAATTGCTGTTAACACATCTTGTGGACTTTCAAAAAGAAGTAATGCTTTCATTCCACCAAAACGAGGGTCTTTTGAAACTTCAATCATCTTAGCAATTGGCACAACATGTGCAATAATACCAGGTGGTGAAGCTTGTTCAATTAAGTTTTTACGAAGTGTATCCTTAGCAACATTATCAGAAACAACGATAATACGGTCAGGCTTAACTGATTTAGACCATGCTGTAGCAACTTGTCCATGCAATAAACGTGAATCAATACGTGTTAAAACGTATTTAATTTTACCATCACCGATTACAGTTCCTTCAGGAATTGAACCAGTAGGTTTGTTTGTTGCAACAACAGCTGCTTCTTTTGGTGCTAAATCTTCTGGCTTAATCTTAACGCCACCTTTTGCTTCGCTTAGAATACTTGCAGCAATTTCTTGTGCAGAATCCATTGACAAGCGTGCTGCGTAGGCTTCAATTAACATTGGTAAGTTTAAACCTGTAACAATTGCCCATTTATCTTTATGAGCGTCAAGCAAACCGTTTGCTTGATTAAATGGTGATCCACCCCATAAATCAACTAAGAATAAGACTTCTTCAGGATCATCAAAAGTAGCAATTGCTGCTTCAAGATGAGCTTTTAAATCGTCTGGTCCTTCGTTTGGCATGAAAGTTACAGCTTGAACATTTTCTTGTTCACCAAAAATCATTGAACCGGATTGCATGATGCCTTCGGAAAATTTACCGTGACTTGCAATTACAATTCCAACCATTTTAAAACCTCCTAAATTTTTATCAGATTACTGTAAGAACTCCGGAAAAACGCTTACATTTATAATATAAAAACACGCAAAAATTATTTCAAAAACAACTTAAGCATTTTGCTTTTGTTCCTAGGTAATCTGATTTAATTTTAAAATGTTACGAAACACTTAAAAATAATATCGTTTCCATAACGTCTATGTTGTTAAGTATAGCACAACGATTACGAATTACTATTAAAAATATTAATTTGTATTCGCTTACAATTATACCATTTAATCGTATAGATATTAGTTATCAACCTATATGATGGGTTTTTTTACGTTTCCATAGCTTGTTTCATTCAACAAAATCTTATCTATACCAATTTATAAAAAAAGTTTTGTTATATACAATGCTATTTTATTTTTTTAACACAAAGTGGTATTGAAATTGCTTAAAATATTTTCTTATTCTTTTCATTGATTAAAAAAAGACCTCATTGAAATGAGATCTTCGAATTATTAAACTTCAACAACTTGATTAATAGACAGCAAATACAGATATTTATGCGCAACTTTCAACCCAGTCATATTCTCTAGTGCTTCGCCATATAAGTTCAATTGGCCACGATAACGTGCTGTCAATTTTTCTATTTCTTCTATTGTATTGTCTTTAGAAACTTTATCAGTCTTATAATCAAATACCACCAACGTATTATCTTTTACAAAATAACCATCGATAATTCCATGGATCAAAACTTTTTCCTTATTTGACTCAACCTTTTGAAATAGCTCATTGGCAGGTAGTAACATTGAGAATGGCGCTTCACGTTGTACATCGTTACCTATAGTTAGAATTTCTTTGCCTAAATCCGTTTGAAAGAAATTGGCAATGTGTTGTCCATTAATTAACGTAGCAACTTCTTTAGTGACTACTTTTGCCGTCACTAATTGCTCAATTTTAGCTTGGATTATCGCTAAAGTTATCTCACTAGTTAAATCTAATTCTTGTAAAATGAGATGAGTTGCACTCCCAATATCACTTCCCATTGGTGCTGCAACTCCCTGCATAAATTTCGGTACAGCAAGTTCACTCGTAACGTATCGGTTGCCTTGTCCTTCAATACTCAACTGATTCATTTCGCGATTAGCTGGATCATCGAATAGACGTTTTACTTCCGATACAGCTTGGTAAGCAGTTGTTTTAGTTAAATTATCGAATGGATACTGAAAATTTAAGACTTGATCAATTTGATTAACATCAATATCCTCAAACGTCTCAGGCATCTCACCCGTGATTGTTTCTAACCAATCCGTCTGAGAAACTTCTTCACTCACTTTACTCATCTGGTTCAGGTCGGTTTTTTGATAAAATTTAACGCTAAATTGCGTTTCATCATCACTTAATAGTAGTGATGATGTTGCTGGATCCAATAATAGTGACATATCAAAAGTAGGATGACGAACTAGCGCCATACCAATCCAATCCATGAAATTTTTAATACCACTTCGAGCTGTTGCATTTAAAACTAATTGTTGGCTTTGAAATGCCTTTTGCCAATGATTAATTGCCGTTTTTTTATTTGTGTAAGCCCCCACAATAAATAATCGTTGTTCCGCACGCGTTAAGGCTACGTACAGTAATCGCATTTCTTCCGCTTCTGATTTTGCAATAGCAGCTGATTTTACAATTGTTTTTTGTAGCGTATCTTCCATCGTCCGATTTTCAGGATTTAAATAGGTTATTCCTAATCCAGCCTGATCATCAATTAAATAAGGTTTTCGCATCGCCATTTGATTAAACTGGTGTGTCGCGTCAACCAAGAAGACCATTGGAAATTCAAGTCCCTTACTACCATGAATTGTCATGACTGACACTGCATTTGCGACATTTTGTACAGGTGCTTCTGCTAAATCCTTATCGCGTTCCTGCATTTTTTCAATGAAGCGCACAAACTGGAATAAACCTTTAAAACTACTATTTTCGTAAGCGTGAGCTCGGTTATACAACGCATGTAAATTGGCTTGGCGCTGACTTCCAGCTGGCATCCCCCCGACATAATCAAGAAATCCAGTATCCTGATAAATCTGCCAAATTAAGGTCGCAATTTGATTTTCATGCGCGATTTCACGAAAGCCCGAAAGTTGTGTTAAGAAACGTTCAATTTTATTATACAGTGTTTTTGCGAAGCTACCTGCTTTAAACGTATCAAAATTTTGATAAAAAGTTAACACCGCTTGATAGTAATCATCTGTTCGGTTGCCAATCCGTAAATAGGCCAGTTGATTTTCATCTAATCCAACAATTGGCGACCGTAGGACACTTACCAATGGAATATCTTGATAGGGATTATCAATAATTCGTAATAATGACATCATAATTCTGATTTCAGTTGTTTGGAAATAGCTCTCCGCATCATTCACAACGACTGGAATACCCATTTTTTTAAATTGGTCAATAATCACCAAATTATTTTTACGAGTTGGGACTAGTAATGCAATATCTCGGTATTCAACGGGACGTTTTTCTGATTTATCACGGTCAAAAATCTCTGTTTCATCTACGATTAACGCTTGAATCCGTTGACCAATTAAAGCAATTTGGCCTTCCGATTTACCATCAATTTCAAACTGATCATTCGTTGCTTCACTATCATCATCCGGTCTTTCTGCAGATTCAGGTTCATCAGATTCGTAAATCAGCACTTCTGCTTTTTGCTCAATATCTGGGTAGTAGTTTGCCCCAAAAACCAATTTAGCATCATTATCATAAGCCATTTGTCCAACGGTTTCATCCATAATCTGGGTAAAAATTAAGTTAGTCACATCTGTTACATTCTTCACAGAACGAAAATTTTCAGCTAAGATAATTCGATTTCCATTACTGTCAGTTTCTTTATAAGCTTGGTATTTACTTAAAAACAAACTAGGATCAGCCAGCCTAAAACCATATATTGACTGCTTTACATCCCCCACCATAAACATATTACCGGGATTAGTCGTGGTTACCCTTGTCAAAATAGCTTCTTGTAGTTGATTAGTATCCTGATACTCATCTACCAGAACTTCTTCATATTTTCCTTGTAGAGCAGCTTGTGTTTGCTCGGAAGATTCAGAATCACTCGCTAAAATGTCCAGTGCTAAATGCTCCAAATCATTAAAATCAAGTATATGTCTTTGACGTTTCTCTTTGGTGAAGGCATCACTAAATAAGCCAATCACACTGACTAATTTTTCAACTAATTTCTTAGATTCTGTCATGATATGCAGTGTTTCTGTTTCATTTAAAACAAAAAATTGTTCTGATAAGTTAGCTAAACGTTTTTTTATTCCAGCTTTTAATTCTTTAATTTGATCCTTAGCAACAGCTTGGTCATCTTCTAAATTTTTAGCTGGCACACTAGGCGCACGTTTCAATTCGTACCCACGAATATTATCGCGAATTTGATTCCAAGAACCATCGTTTTCAACAGATTGGACAACAGCTAACAACATCTGACTTTCTTCTTCAGTCACTGCTTGATGTTTCTCTAACCCAAATTGAATTGATAGTTCTAGAGCCGTTTTTAAATCGGCCTGGATTTGCGTTAAATTTGCTTGAACTAATGGCTTAATACTCTTTTGGTAAAACGAACTACTGATTAAATTATCGCCAACATCATAAGTTGCTGCCAAACTAGCCAACCAACCGGTAGGATCTGGTTTCGAACTCGCAAATGTAAATAGGCTAAAAACCAACTCAGATAAACCATCATCATTTCGATCATTTGAAAAATTTTGTGTTAATCTCTCAAAGTCGACATCGTCTTTGGCATACAACATTTCCCGGACGTCTTCCCAGACACTCTCTCTTAATAAAGCCGCCTCAGTCATATCTGTTAACATTCTAAAAACGGGATCCAAATCAATCACATAATAGTAGCGTTTAATTAATTGGAGACAAAATGCATCAAATGTACTAATATTTGCAACTGGCAAGCGCATTAATTGATCCATTAAATGTTGTTTTTGTTCATGATTGTCTGCTTCATTGATTGCCTTTTGAAGTGCCACCTGAATCCGTTGACGCATTTCTTTAGCTGCAGCGTCTGTAAACGTAACAACTAATAAGTCATCAATAGCTGTTCCCGTTAATATTTTTTGAATGACGCGTTCAACTAAAACTCGTGTTTTACCGGAACCGGCAGAGGCTGATACAAGAATATTAGTCCCACTTTCATCGATAGCACGTTGTTGATTTGGTGTAAATGTAAACTTACTCATTACTGTCGGCCTCCCCGTCTATAATCCGTTTTTCAATTTCTTCCCAGCTTAATTTACTTATTTCATGGTAATTATTTTCGGGTAACATCGCATCAAATTGGAATATTGATTTATATGGTGAATATTGTAGGGCTGTTTTTTTAGCGTTCCATCTAGCCGGACTTAAATCGATTATCCCTTCGAAAATATCTGTTGCCGCATCAATAATTAATTGTTTATTGTGTACCAACAAGAAATCTAAATCTGATTGTGAAATCAATTTTTTTGAACGAGCTGATGGTGATGTGAACCCTTTTTTCGTTTTTCTAAATGGATAGATTAATGAAAACCCTGTTGATTCGTCTTCAAAATCAGTATCTAAATGGCTCAGTAACTGCTCATCTTCCAATAATAGCCCATCCATTTGGTTTGCTTTCAACAACGTATTATCCAATCCTTTTTTCTGTACATCTTCAATTTTCAGCTTAGGATTTTGTAAGTGCATGTAAACTGCACCAGCTGCCGAAGTTTTCAGTCCAGTATTTGGTGCAATTACCTCTGCATTCTCAATCAATGCTTGCAAGTAAGTTAACATTTGCATTGATAATCCATAGAAAGCATCACTAAAATCAAACTTTCGAATCCCTGATTTGTAATCGACGATTCCAAGATATTGTTTTGAATCAACCTTCATATAATCAATTCGATCAATTTTACCGCGGACTTTAACTGAATGGCCGCCAGGTAACTTATAAGCTAGGGCTTTCAAACCTGACTCAGCACCGACATGACCAAATAAAACTTCTGTTTTCAGTGGCTTCATCTTTGTTTGTTGCCCTTGTTGCCACATGGCATGCGTCACTTGTTTTAATAGAAGACTTAATTGTTTAGCAATATAGCCCATTCGACTTGAACTACCAAGAATTTGGAACTGAGGTAACTCGCGCATATCTTTTAAAATTACATTCAAATATTCATCTAGTTGTTCTTTGGGTACATTGGCATAGACTTGGTTTGATTCAGTCACAACTTTCATCAACTCATCCAACCCCATATGGAAAAACTCACCAGTACTTGCAGGAGACAGCTCGAAAATGTCTCGTTCTTTCAATTTCAACCCATATTGTAAAAAATATTCAAATGGATTACGATAGAAAGTTTCTAGTTTTGAAATTGAAGTATTCATTTGTGTTCCATATAAATCAGTTATAATTTCCGGCGTCAACTTAACCGGTATATTTTTATACGCTAAGCTTCCTAATAATTGTTTCGTTAATGGTCCCATTTCTGGGTCAGCCGACAGTTGACGTAACACATACAACCAAGCACTAGGCATGGATACTGCAGTTGTTTTGGCAAGTCGACTAGCTACAACCAATGATGATAATGTACTACGTTTTGTTCCGATAAAATCAAGGACTGATTGTTCTGTTAATTCAGGATTAGCAGCTAAATGTTGAACTGATAAATTGAAGTGTTCTTTAATCATCATTAAATAAGGCGATGGATTTAAATTCTTTTCGCCATCGTTGCCACTTGGATATGAAAAAATCAATTGTTCGCGTGGTCCTAAAAATCCGAGATAATTCAAAAAGGGTTCAGCGGCCATTTGACTAATAGCCGAATCGGCTAAGTATTGATCATCAGTTAATAGATTAGCCATTTTCGCCCGATCATCATCTGTTAATAATTGTGTCTGACTAACTTGTTCTGGCATCACCATATCAGTTGATCCAATCATAAAGGTAATCTTTCGGTTGTTCATTTGAACCATCCCTGATTCAGAAATAACGACCTGATCTAATGTTGATGGCACTTGTGAGTAACTTGCCCCTTCAAATCCCGCTTGAATCAAGGCCATGAAGTCAGCGGTATTGAACATTTTAGTTCCCAATGTTTCAACATATTCATCTAACATCCCAACAAATGTTTGCCAAGTTTGTTCTGGTTCTTCTGATTGTGAGATGTTTCCAGCAGCTAAATAGCGGTCTCGCCAACTTAACAAGCGTTGTGTCACACCTTGTTCAACAAGAAACTGATAAATTAGCTTTGCCCCCTCTTCACCGGTTGTCGCCTGATCTAGTTGATTGAAGAATCCTGGTAAAACGTCTTTAACAAAATGTCTAATTTGATTAATTTGTACTGTGATACTTTGGTCCTTATCCGTCTGTTGCTCATCTGCATCCGTAAAATCAAACCGGTAGAACGTCCAATCATCTTCACGTAGCCACTGAGAACCAGAAAAACCGTATTTTAAAACCATATTTTCTGTTAAATCAACAGCACTACGGTACTGTTCAATTGGCATAGCATGATTTTCTATTTGTGGTATTAATAATTCAGTTTTTAATAAGCGCATCATTGCGCCATATTGATAATGCTTTTCTTTCACCTCAAATAACGCTGCCAGTAACTCGACTAAGGGATGGTCAGCCATTGCGTGTTGTAAATCGTTAAAATAAGGTATTTTAAATTCTTTAAAAACCGGTGGAATAACCGTTTCGTAGCTATCTAAATGCCGCGTTAAAATCATAAAATCTCGATAACGATACTCCTTAGTTGCAACTAACTGGCGAATTTTTGTCGCCACTTGTCGAATTTCAATATACCGACTATCGGCTTCAAAAAGTTGAATAGAATCTGAATTTTCTAACCTTTCTGATTTTGTTTTAACTAACCGTCTAGAGTCAATCCAAAAATCTTCCAGACGAGATAAGTCGGGATTCTGGTTAACTTTGGTTTCAGCATAACTATCCGTTAGCACTGGAATCTGAGCTTGATGTGCTTTTTCAATCAAATTAACATACATCCGGCTTGATTTATAAAATAAGTCAGATTTTTCAGCAACTTCATGTGCATTGCCTTTATCTAAGACTAAGCCAATTGTAATCTGTTTCGCACCCTTAATCAGTGCGTTCACGAGCTCCTGCTCTTGTGCTGTAAATTGAGAAAAATGGTCAATATAAAAATAACTCGTCTTCAAAACGTCATCTGTTAAATAACGACTCAACTCTGCTAATAAATCATTATTTTCAATATATCGGTCAGCCATCGCAGCATCAAATGCGCGATAGATAATTTGTAAATCATCTAATTTAGCACCTAAGTCCCCAGTCGTTGGGAAAGATTCAGCAATCCGAGTTAAATCATCAACTGTCACACAACCAACTTTTAATTCTTTCAGTTGGCTGACTAGTTGTGAAATAAACCCAGTTTGGGTCCTTTCACCACGAAATATTGTTAATTCATCTTCATGTTCCGAAATTAATTGATAAACTAACATATTTAATCCAGACTGAGATAAACGAGGAATCTGATAATAGGGTGTATTCTTCAAAAAGAACCAAGCTAATCGAGTAAACGAAAAGACTTGGACGTTCGATTGTGCAAAAATATTTTGTTCGACAAGTTTGTCTTTACCTAATGCTTCAAGGATACTAACTTCTGCTTCGAACTTAATATGATTGGGAACAAGATAAAAAAAAGATGCCGTTGAATCAGTCGTTTGCGCTGCTTTTAATTGTGCAACAAGGCTTGCTTGATGGTCTTTACTAGCTTTTCCTAGGACAAATTTTAAACTCATTTTAACTCCCCTTTTCATACCGCTAACTCGTTATCATTACCTAATAATATACCATATTTAGCTGTTATATTTTTTTAAGAACACATAAAAACCGCTGGACAAATCACAAAGGTGATTTAACCAGCGGTTCATTTTAATTTAATCTTTTTCTGTAAATAGTTTATCAACTGAGCGATTCTTATGAATTAAATCAATTGCTTGGCCAAACAAGTCGGCAACTGATAAGCGCACAAGTTTATCGAGCTTGTCAGCTTCTGGAACAACGATACTATCTGTTACAATCACTTGTTTAATATTGTCATCAGATAAAGCTTCAATCGCACCTTTTGACATCACAGCATGTGTTGCACAAGCATAAATATCTGTTGCACCAGCAGCTTTAAGTGCACGCGCTGCATCAGTCATCATTGTCCCTGTATCAATCATATCATCAATAATGATACAACGACGCCCTTTTACATCGCCAATAATTGATGTTGCTGCAATATTATCAGCAAAATCAGATCCACGTTTATCAACAATAGCAATTTGTGCTTTGAGCTTTTCAGCCATATTACGAGCACCTTTAACACTATTATGATCAGGTGAAATCACAACAACATCATCTGTAATCCCATTTTCAATGAAGTATTTAGCTTGGATTTCTAAAGAAACTAAATGATCAACTGGAATGTTAAAGAATCCTTGTAATTGAGCGGCATGTAAATCAAGTGTAATTACACGAGAAACACCGGCTAATTGAATAAAGTTTGCAACTAACTTAGCTGTAATAGGTTCACGTGAACGTGCTTTACGATCTGAACGTGCATAACCATAATAAGGCATTACAACGTTAATTGTACCCGCACTTGCACGACGTAACGCATCAACCATAATCAAAAGTTCCAGTAAATTTTCATTTACTGGATTTGAGATTGATTGGATAACATAAACATCTGCGCCACGAATACTTTCATCAATGTTGATTTGAATTTCGCCATCACTGAAATGTTTCACGGATGCTGTAGAAAGACTAGTATTTAAAACCTTAGCCACCTTCTCCGCTAATTCAACGTTAGAATTAAGTGCAAATAATTTTAATTGACCTTTTGCGAATTGACCCGACATGATAGCCTCCGTTATTAATCTGTATTTTTTCTTTATAGTTCTATTATAATGAATTTACACTTAAATTACTATGCTCTAAGTAAAAAGTTTAAGATTATCTGAATTGTTCCTTCAGACTAAACGACAATCCTTATGTTTAATGGTAAAATAGACAGATACGAACTTAAAAATATAACTTAATTATGGGGGACACAAAAATTGTCTAGCGGTACAGTTATCATCAATTTGATTGTTATCTTTGTGACATTATTTGCAGCAGCATTCTTCGTTGCCGCAGAATTTGCACTTGTCCAAGCACGTCCAAGTGCCATCGAAGCTGATATCGAAGCAGGTATTGGAAATCGAAAAAAACAAGAAAGAGCATTAAAAATGCTTAACCATTTGAATGAATACCTTTCAACAACACAGGTTGGTGTCAGTGTTGCTGGTATTATTCTGGGTTGGGTTGGTGAAAAAACCATTGAATTTTTACTTGTAGATGTGCTTAAACTATTCCATTTTGCTTCTGAATCAGGGTTAAATATCATTGGCGCAATTATCGGGGTTTTAATCCTTACTTACGTTGAAGTGGTTTACACAGAAATTGTGCCTAAAAACTTAAGTATCGATATGCCCGTTCAAGTTTTAATGGTTGTTATAACACCATTACGCTACTTTCATCTTGCCTTTTACCCATTAGTTTGGTTATTAAATAACTCAGCAACACGTGTTGCTAAAATGATTGGTATTACGCCAACTGATGAAAATAGTGAAGTTTTTACTCAAAAAGAAATTTTATCTTTATCTCAAAATGCCGTTTCAGGTGGTGAATTAGATAGAGATGATTATGTCTATATGCAACGTGCCTTTGATTTAAATGACAAAATTGCTAAAGATATTATGGTCGATCGAACAAGTCTTTATGTCGTAGATATTACAGATACTGTGCACGATGTCGTTAAAGATTATTTACATCAGGGTTATAGCCGTTTTCCAGTAGTTGCTAACAATGATAAAGATAAAATTCTTGGTTACGTCTATATCTACGATTTAGTTAGACAAGCTGAGATTGATGATACTGTCTTAATTAGTAAACTACTTAGAACAATTATTACAGTACCAGAAACAACACCTATTAGAACATTATTAAGCCAAATGATTAGTAAACAAACACCTATCGTTGTTGTCCTTGATGAATATGGTGGTACAAGTGGTATTGTAACGGATAAAGATATTTATGAAGAATTATTTGGAACGGTTAAAGATGAAATTGATGACGTTTCAAGTGAATACATTATCAAAAATGATGATGGTTCATATAATATTAGTGGTAAAACGACTTTATATGATTTCGAACGCTTCTTTAAATTTAAAAATAAAGCGATGAAAGCATCTGAAAGTGTTACATTAGCAGGTTTCATTCTCGAAAATCATAAAGTTAAATTAAATGATGTCATCAAGTTTGATGCTTTTGAATTTAAGATTATTGAGTTTAAACGTAACTACATTGATTGGTTTAATGTTAAACATACGACGACTCAGGTAGACGCAATTGAAGAACAATGAACTGATAAGAAATAATTTAGTCATTACTAATTGGAGGGAATTTTATATTTATGCCTACTCGTAGAGAACTATATCAGCAGGAATCAATTGCAGATTCCACTTCTAATCCAAGTAAAAATCGTCACTCATCGTTGCCAAAAAATGGTAAGAAAAAACCAAATAAAAAACGTCGTCGTTTAATTCTTCTTTTATTGCTCTTACTTTTGGTCGGTGGCGGTATTTATGCATACAGAGCTTACGCAAACGCAAAAAAAGCAGCTGATTCAATTTATACGCCGACAAAAGTCGCTAAAGCTAGAAACGTTTCTTCAGTCTTAAAATCAGGCTATCCAATTTCAATTCTCCTTTTAGGAACCGATGATGGTGCGTTAGGCCGTGCAAAAGTTGGCGGTCGAACAGATACCTTAATTGTCGCAACTTTAAATCCTAAAACGGAATCAATGACGTTAGTCAGTTTACCCCGAGATGCAGAAGTTGCGGTTTCTGGTTATGAATCAGAATTCCCAAGTAAATTAAATTCTGCCTATGCTTATGGTGGTCCTGCTTCTGCTGTTAAAACAGTCGAGAAATATTTGAACGTCCCTATTGATTTCTATGCAACCATTAATATGGGCGGACTCGAAACATTAGTTAATGCGGTTGGTGGCGTTGATGTCACACCACCACTATCGTTCACCTATCAAGGTGCACACTTTAAAAAAGGTGTTAAAACTCATGTTAATGGTGCAGATGCATTATCTTATGCCCGAATGCGTCATGAGGATCCACTTGGTGATTATGGCCGTCAAAAACGTCAACGCCAGATTATCATGTCTGTTGCCTTACAGAGTACAAACTTACAAAACTTATTAAATCAAAAATTCTTAGACACGATGTCTTCTCAATTGAAAACAGATTTATCATTTGATGATTTAGTGACTCTAGGAACTAGCTATCGTGTTGCCACGCACCATTCAAAATCTGATCACCTACAAGGAACTGGAACCATGATTAACGGTGAAGCTTTTGAAGTCGCTGATACACCAGAGAAGCAACGTATTACCGATAAACTTAGATCTGCCTTAGATTTAGTTAAAGCAGAAACGGGCAATACTTTATTAACAAATTCAACAATTAACACAACTCGAAAATAATGACCTATACACTACTCGCATCATCAAGAAGGCAACTTCTGATGATGCTTTTTTATTTATATTGATTAAATTTCATATAGAAAATAGGTCCGTAAAAAAAATTTATTTTATTCATACATTTCATTTGTAAACGGTACCATAAAGTGTAATAATAGATGGTACAAGATACTTTGTTATTTAAATGAAAGTGGGGATTTATATTATGTCAGAAAAAATTAAAGCATCAATTGCAATGTTAAAGGTATTACAGGATTGGAAAGTTGAAAATGTCTATGGGTTACCCGGTGGATCATTCAATACAACAATGCGTGCTCTTGAATCAGAAAAAGAAAACATTAATTACGTTCAAGTACGTCATGAAGAAGTTGGGGCACTTGCTGCTGCCGCTGAAGCAAAACTAACTGGTAAAGTTGGGGTTGTCTTTGGTTCAGCAGGTCCTGGGGCAACACATTTATTCAATGGTTTATATGACGCACAACAAGACCATGTTCCTGTTCTTGCTTTAATCGGTCAGGTTGCTTCATCTGCAATGAACATGGATTCATTCCAAGAAATGAACGAAAATCCAATGTTTGCTGACGTTTCTGTCTATAATAGAACAGTTATGACTCCAGAAAGCTTACCTCGTGTAATTGATCAAGCTATCAGAACAGCT
Source organism: Dellaglioa sp. CoH-57-MRSF-21 (assembly GCF_056781915.1). The sequence goes on from NZ_JBXAXU010000005.1 coordinate 29,063, forward strand.
TACCAATACAAAGGTGTAGCAGTTGTTACAATTCCAAATGACTTTGGTTGGATGGATATCGACGCTGACAGTTATTACGCTTCAGGTCACAATTACACAACACCTATTTTACCTGAACCAAATGATTCAAAAATTAAAGAGGCTTTAGCACTTATTAAAGAAGCTAAACAACCTGTTTTATTCGCTGGTATTGGTACAAAAGGTGCTACTGATGAAGTAATTGCTTTCTCTGAACATTTTAAAATGCCTGTAATTATTACAGCTATCAATAAAGGAACTGTTCCTGATAGTTATCGTGCTAACTTAGGGTCAACTTACCGAGTTGCAACAAAACCTGCTGATGAAGCAATTGCTGCCGCTGACTTAGTTGTCTTTGTAGGAGCTGATTTACCTTTCTCACAAACTAAAAAAGTCTTAAAACCCGATATGAAATTTATCCAAATCGATATTGATGCATCAAAAATTGGTAAACGTCATGCAGTTGATGTCGCTTTACTCAGTGATGCTAAGAAAACATTAGCTCGCTTTGTTGAATTAGCTGGTGCTCCTGTTGAAAGTCGTCCATTCTTCGATGCAACTATTGAAGATATGGCTAACTGGCGTACTTACCTCAAGAAATTTGAGGACAAGACAACAACACCACTTCAACCTGCTTCTGTCTTTAAAGAAATCAACAAACATGCCACAGGCGATGACATTTTCGCAGTTGATGTTGGTAATGTTACAATGAATAGCTTACGTTACTTAGATATGAATCCTAAACAAAAATTCACAACATCTGCCTTATTTGCAACAATGGGTTATGGTATGGGTGCAGCAATTGCTGCTAAATCAGCCTTCCCTGACCGTCAAGTCTTTAACCTTGTCGGTGATGGCGCATTTGCTATGATTGTTCAAGATTTATTAACACAAGTAAAATACAAACAACATGTCATTAATATTGTCTTCTCTAACCAACATTTTGGTTTCATTCAAGATGAACAAGAAGATGAAGGTCAACCATTCTATGGTATTGATTTCAATGACGCAGATTGGGCACAAGTCGGAAGCGCTATGGGTACGCTTGGTATCTCAGTTTCTACACATGACGAATTAGTTGCCGCATTTGAAACAGCTATAAAAGCAGAAGGTCCTGTTGTTATTGATGTTAAAATCACTGACGACCGTGCCATCCCTGTTGAAGATTTAGCTGTCGATCCAAAACATTTCTCAGCTGAAGAAATCGCTGCTTACCGTAAACGTTACGAAGCAGAAGACTTACTTGTCTTAGATGATTTAATCGAGAAATACTCAAAATAATGCCCTCACGAATAAAATAGCTATTCCTAAGAGATAGTTATTTTTAAATAACAAAAGACTGTAATGAAGATAACTATCCTCTTCATTACAGTCTTTTTTTTTGGGTTCTATTTTAATTTTACAGGTAGATCTTTTTTTGAAACTTCTTCCCATGAAATAACACCTTTTTTTTCATTATAGGCTAATTTTAAATAGGCGCCTTGACGTAACGGTCTTTCTTTATTCCCATTAAACGTTAATTTCTTAGCTTCATTTTTAGTATTATAAGCCATTTGATTATAGCTATAATCGGCATACGTTTTTCCATTTTGATCCTTTTTAACCACTTTTTTACCTGTTTCTGTTATCTGTGTGTAGTAATCCTGAGTTGAGTAATTAGTCCTATAGTATAAGTACCCGCCGCCAACTAATAGAATAGCGATAATTAATACAATTATTTTTTTCATTTATTCTACCTCCTTTTATTTAATTCATAATCTCAAATAACCATGCATTAAACCACTAATTTGACTTGTACTAATCGAAGATTATCAAAAAATTATATTATAATCCTTTTTTACTCATTTAATTCTATATAATGATACAATACTAACCATACAAACATTAGGAGGTTACGATTATGACAAAAACTCACCAACTAGTTAATAGAAATGAAGTACCTGAAGCACTAACATGGGATTTAACAGCCATTTATCCAAATGATCTTGCATTCCAGACGGATATCGATTTAGTTCGTGACCTCGTTCAAACCTTTGTTTCTACTTACCATAGCCATTTAGGAGAACTAGCTCCAATTAGTACCGCCTTCAATGACTTGGAAGATATTTACACTCGCTTATCACATATTGAACATTATGCATTTTTACAGCAAGCAGTTGATATTACTGATGCAACAGCCAATCAGTTAATGCGCGATTTTGAAGCACTTTCTGCCGAAATTACGACAAAACTGGTTTTCTTTGATATTGAATTACTAGAAAATCCAGTTAAATTATTGGACGACGTTGTTGCAACAAATCCAAAATTAAAAGCTTATATTCGTCAATTAAAGAAACAAAAAGAATTCCAGTTAAGTCCTGAGGTTGAACAAGTCCTTGCGACCTTCCAACCTAATTTTTCTGCACCAGAATCAGTTTACGGTCAAACTCGAGCAGCTGATATGGACTTTTCTGATTTTGAAGTAAATGGTGTGACATATCCAATGTCATTTGTTTTATATGAAAATACGTACCAATACAATCCAGACGCAGCTATTCGTCATGCAGCATTTAAAAGCTTCTCAACAACATTAAATCATTATAAGCATACAATTGCGGCTAACTATTATAATCAAGTATCTATGGAGAAAAGAATTGCTACTTTACGTGGCTATCATTCAGTTTTTGATTACTTATTAGCAGAACAAGAAGTTGACCGTTCATTATTCAATCGTCAAATTGATACAATCATGACTAAATTAGCACCTGTTATGCAAAAATACGCTGCACATGTCAAAGAAGTTCGCGGTTTAGATAAAATGACCTTTGCTGATTTACAAATCGATTTAGATCCTGATTTCGCACCAGAAGTTTCAATTGAAGAAGCTAAGAAATATGTCAACGATGCAGTTGCGCCACTTGGATCTGACTATCAAGCCATGGTTGCTCGTTCATTCCCAGAACGTTGGGTTGATTTTCCACAAAATATTGGTAAGGAAACGGGTGGCTTTGAAACAACTCCTTATGGCAAACATCCTTATATTTTAATGTCATGGACGAACGAATTAGCCGATGTCTATACTTTAATTCATGAGCTCGGTCATGCAGGGCAAGCCATTTTAACACAGGATAACCAATCAATTTTGGGTAGTGAACCTTCTACTTATTTGGTTGAAGCGCCTTCTACATTCAATGAACTATTACTAACAAGTTCAATTGAAAATCAATCAAGTGAACCTCGCTTAAAACGTTTTGCTTATTCAAAAATGTTAACGAATACTTATTTCCATAACTTTGTGACCCATTTACTTGAAGCAGCTTACCAACGTGAAGTTTATCAACTCATTGACGCTGGACAAGGATTTGATGGTGATCAATTAAGTGAAATTAAACGTCATGTCCTTGAAGCATTCTGGGGACCAGATGTTGAAATAAATGACGGTGCTGAACTAACTTGGATGCGCCAATCACACTATTACATGGGCCTCTATTCATACACATATTCAGCAGGTCTTGCCATTTCAACACAAGCACACTTGAACTTATTGAAAGATCCAGAAAATACGACAGAAGCTTGGCTTGCCTTCTTAAAATTAGGTGGCGAATTAGCCCCAATTGAAGCAGCTAAAGTTGCAGGCGTTGATATCACTACGGATGAACCTCTCAATCAAACAATTCAATTTTTAGATGATACCGTGAATAAAATCATTGCTTTAACGAAAGAAATTTAAAAATAAAGGAGAGACACTAAAAAGTTTAGTGTCTCTCCTTTATTTTTTATGCAGGTGGTGTGTTACTTAATACCCATTTTACCTGGGCTGTATATGAACCGCGATGGATTTCACTTGGATCTGCTTTAACCAAAACACCCGCATCTTTGTCCCATGGTACGGTTGTCGTTTTTGTCGTTGATGTTCCTGACAAAATTTCAAGACTTGCCGAACCTAAAACTTGAGCCTTATCTCCGGCTGTTGCTCGATACACAATCGCATCTTTAATTGTATTACTATCTGAAGTAAGATCACTTGCTGAAACTGACAACTGCCAAGTCCCAGGTAATGATGTTTCTAATGCTACAGAAAAATCAGTTTGACGAGGTAATATTGTCGTTTTTCCTGGAATTTTAGTTGTCCCAAAATTTAAACTACCGTTAGTTGTTAGTCCCATTTTACCTGAAACAACGACAGTAATAGTTTTCACGTCAGATTTATTACCGTCTGTATCGACAGCATAAACAGTTAAAACATGACTACCAATTGCTAAGTTATCTGGTAATTTGTAAGTTCCAGAATGGTCCTGACCAGCTTTTACGTTATCATATGTTTCCATTAAAACAGGTGCATTTGACCCTTCTTGATAGTACGTTTTAATGGTTGCACTATCATCAGACTCATGGTAACTCAAAGAATAAGGCGCATTCACTGTTGTACCACTATCATCTAAAGTAAACGTTGGTTTATTAGAGTTCACAATAATATCAGCCGTATATGACGTTGTTTGGTTCCCATATTGATCAGTTGCCATCACAGTATATGGGTTTTTACCAACCTTTAATTGACTACTTGGAACGCTAACACTAAATTTACCGTCTGTTCCGACGTTAGCTGATACTGAGTAACTACCATTGACTTTAATTGCTGCAGTTGTCGTTCCTGCTGGGAAAGTTCCCCCAAGACTTGAAACTACTGTTCCGGCAATAGTTGCTGCTTCATTTTGATTAACCTTGATGTCATTAATTCCTGATATCGTTAATGTTCGTGTGCCTCCAATTGTGAATTTGGCTGCATTTGATTGGATAACCGCATTAGATCCAGAAAATTCACTTACTGGACTATTAACAACTGTATCGGCTGCAACTTTGTCAGCAGTTCCTGTAAGTGTTACTTTTGCACTTGAATACTTAGCTGTTGATAAATCATTCTTAAGGACCTTAACAATTGCCCCATTTGACATCTTTGTTAAATCAATGGTTTCTGAGTCCGTTGCTGCCCCTGAATAAGTAATTGTTCCCGTTTTTAACGTCACATTATTGGGAACCTTCAAGCCAGCACTAATTGTTTTCCAATCTTGTTTACCACCTAAATATTTTAAATTTGTTACAAAATCTAATGAATCTCCAGAGTGTACTAGACCATCATTAGTAACATCTTTATTTTTTTGAGTTGTATCTGTTACTGTCTGAGTTGCAGTTGCATCAACTAAACCTGGAACTTTTTCAAACATTATCAAGTTAGTTTCATAACTACCACCCGTTGATCCAGTAAATCCCCAACGAACTGCGCCATTCGAATTGAATTTAGCCTTATCAATTGACACAGTCGCGCTCTTACCTGTTGTCATAACATTTGTTTTTGGATTTTTATCATCAATTGTGTAAGTCATAGAGCCTGTTGTACTCGTTCCAGCAGAATATTTCAACGTCAAATGATGCCATAACGCGTTAGATAGATTTGCTCCGTAATCAATTAACCCAAGGTGATTTTGATAGTAAAAATAGGCGGTGTGTATTGGAAAAAAACCCGAGTCTTTACTATCCCGTGTATAACTATTAGTATCTGCAGGATAACCACTAGCTATGTGATTACCTGTGACAGCAGTATAATCAAAGCTATTCCCGGAAGTTTGACCCCCATTATTAAAGGTATCGAACTCTAACGCCCAACTGTTTTGTATCCCTGTTTTAACTAGTTTCGAAACATCACTATAACCTGATGTTGTTCCAAAAATACCCTCAGGTAGTATATCATTAGCCCAAACACCTAATGTTTCACCACTACCAGTTGAAATAGCTGCATTTCCTTTAGCATCATTTTGTAATACTAATGCCATACCATCTCCGGCTGCAGCGCCTCCATTACCAAGATATACCCACATTGACGCTGTTGAATCTTTGTTCAAATCGAATGTATTACCATCAGTTGACCAAACAGCTGCCTTTTGATCTTTATTATCAGTAATTGTTACGACCGATTTTGTAGCAGCATTTGCATCCGTTGTTATGACATTTCCAGACGTTAAATTAACTGTTTTACTAACTTCAGATACACCAGCCCCAGTTCCGCGTTGAAATATACCATTCAAAGTGATCCCACTTGGCGCGGTCTGTATTGCATAATTATAATCTGTTTCTGCCGACACACTTGAAAAAGTAGCTAAGAAAGTCGCCGCTAAAACAAACACTAATAAATTTATTTTTTTATGATTAATCCCCATAACCCGCACCCCATTCTCTATCTTTATTACTTATAGTATACGCTTAAATAGAATTAATATTATCCATAAATTTCTTATAAACGCTCATTATTTGATGGTTTTAGGGTCCTTTTCAGGTAATAGTTATTTAATCCTGTATGCCAATTGGTATACCAGTATTCGTCAGCTATAATGTATCATTAAATAAAAAAGTAAGCTTACAATATTGTAAGCTCACTTCAATTTAATACCTAATAAAGCAACTAAAATTGTTGCCTGGTAAGCATTAATCGTTAATCCACGAACCAGCTTAGGATCCAGTATAACTGTTTCAAATTCACTCTCAGAGAAATCCACAGACTTCATGTTGGTCTCAATAAAATCGCAACCTTCAATATTACTTTCAGGGAATGTTAATTTCTTCTTGATTTCAACCGCTTGAAAACTGGTTTCTTTTAAATCACAACGTCTAAATTCAACTTCTTGGAAATTAGCGACACTAAAATTAGAATAGCTTAACTGACAATCTCTAAATGTCGTTTCTTTAAAAACAGTACGATTAGAAAAGTCACACCCCATCATCCGACAGCTTTTAATTTCAGTTCTAAAAAAATAACTTTCATTAAATTCTGCGTTCAAAAACTCACAATGATCAATTACAGTATCTAACCATTCGCTACGCACAAAGTCAGTTTGTTCAAAGGTACAATGATCAAAAGTGACTGAATCAACTCGTACTGTCTCAAAAGAAGCCTCAATCGTACAATTATGGTAAGTTAATCCATATCTAATATCATCAAATGAAATGGTTTGTCCTTCAACAACTTGATTATCCAAAATAATTCACTCCTAAATGTTTACTTAAAACGCTATTTATAAATTTTAACATATTTATTCACAAATACTTAAGACCTTTTTTAGTTAGAAGATAATAAAAAAGATAAATCAGATTATTCTGATTTATCTTTTCTTTAACCTTTATTTTCTTTTTTATCCTTTTTAATAAAGAATAATAGTAGTGCTCCTAATATTAGAACGAATCCTACTAAGACAACCATCACAGATTTTTCTTCATTTGTCTGTGGTAAAATACCACCTACAGATGATACTGAGCCTTTTATGTCTTTTTCAGGATTAACAGTCGTTTTTCTTTCAGGTACACTAGTTGGTTGTGTCACTTTGGTATTCTCTTTAAAACCGATAGTCACATTCGTAGAACCGGCTTCGGTTGTTGCCGCACTAACCATTTGATTAGTATTCAGCATGACAACTCCCAAAAGTAACATTGCTATAATCATAATCTTTTTCTTCATGAGACTAACCTCCCCCAAGGAATACTTTAAAGATTCTTGTTAAAAAGCATTATATAGTGATTGCCACCATATAATGCTTTTTAAACAACTTATTTAAGCAGGTACGTCAGAAAGTGTCCAGTTCATTTTTGTTGAGTAAGCTTCTGCTTTAGCAACACCAGCAGGGACAGTTAATGAAATGTCTCCAGCTGCAAGTGTATCAACAGTAACACCACTACCAGTATCTTTAACAGCATTTAAAGCAACGCCAGCTGTTGTTAAATCTGTAACAGCATTTGAAACAGCTGTAGTTGTTCCAGTTGTTGCTTCAGCAACAACTACTTTACCTTTGCCTGTTGAAAGAACAGCACCAGTTAATTCATCACTACCACTCTTAAATTGGTCAGCTTGAACAGAAAGTGCCCAACCAGCATTTGTTCCACGAACATCCCCAACTTCAATAGCAAGATCTTTTGCTGATTTAACAGTCAATGCTTTTGTAGGAATTTCAATATCTGAACCAAAGTCTACTGTTTTTGTAGCGTAGACAATAGCAAGGTTACCACTATTACCAGTTCCACCACCATCACCAGGATCTGTTGGGTCTGTTGGGTTTGTTGGGTTAACTGGAGGGATTACTTGTCCTTCATCGCCAGCCTTAAACGAAACACTAGCATCAGTTGATGCACCTTGAGCAAGTGTTGCTGCATTTACATGACTTGAAACTGCTAAACCTGCACCTAAAATTGTTGCTGCTAATAATGCACTTGTTAAACCTTTTTTCATAATCTAATCCCCCATAATTCTATCTTTTTTATTGTAAATAATTAAACAGCTGGTGTATCTGATAAAGTCCATGTTAACGTTGAAGCATACGCGATATCTGCTTTAGCAACGCCAGCTGGAATTGTTAATTTAACATTTTCTTTTTTAATGTTATCAACGTTAATACCTGCACCAGCGTCTGCTGTAGCACCAAGAACAACCCCAGAAGTTGTTGTATCAGCAATTGCTGATGACACTGCATGGTTAGCTGTAGAACCATTACCAACTGAAACAGCACCTGCGCCTAAACTAATTGCAGCGCCGCCAAGTTTTTCTGATTCATCAGCGTTAGCTAATTGCTTAGAACTTACTGATAAAGTCCAACCAGCATTTGTTCCACGAACATCACCAACTTCAACTGCAACATCTGTATCAGACGTTAAGTTAACCGTATTTGCCGTAATTTCATTTTCAGTACCAAAACTAATTGCTTTAGTAGCATAGATAATAGCAAGATTACCACTGTTACCAGTATTACCGTTATCCCCAGGTTCTGTTGGTTTTGTTGGATCTGTTGGGTCAACTGGAGGGATAACTTGTCCTTCATCGCCAGCTTTAAATTGAACACCAGTTGTTGTTGTTGCAGGTGTCATATCAGCAGCGTTTACGCTACCTGATACTGCTAAGCCTGCACCTAAGATTGTTGCTGATAATAATGCACTTGTTAATACGTTTTTCATAATTTATTTCCCCCGAATTTGTTATTTAATTTAAACAGCTGGTACGTCTGAAAGACTCCAGTTTAACGTTGTTGCATAAGTATCAGCTTTAGCTGAACCTGCAGGAATTGTCAAAGTCATGTTGTCTGCACGAATCTTATCTGCATTTAAACCAGCACCTTCGCCTGTTTTAGCTGATAAGACAGTTCCACCATCAGTAACCGCTGCAACTGCAGCAGCTGATGCAGGTGTTGGTGTAGCACCGGTACCAATTAAGGTATTATCACCTTTACCTAAAGCTAAGACAGCTCCAGCTAATTCGCCAGACTTTGTACTTTTGAATTGATCTGCTTTAACTGATAATGTCCAACCAGCATCTGTTCCTCGAGTATCGGCAACTTGAAGAGAAATAAAGTTACTACCTTTAAGGTCTTGTTTACTTGCTGAAACAGGTACAGTAGTGCTAACAGAACCAGTTCCATCATCTTTTGGAATCCCAAATGTTACAGCCTTTGTTGCATATACAATTGCTAAAGGACCAGCATGTCCTGTTTCACCGCCACCACCATCACCAGGATCTGTTGGGTCAACTGGGTCTGTTGGGTCAACTGGGTCTGTTGGATCTGTACCTGGTGTAAATGTTACTGAACCGTCAGTTGTTGCACTATCTGGTAAGACAGTATCTGCAGCATTTACGTTACTTGATACTGCTAAACCTGCACCTAAAATTGTTGTTGCTAATAATGAACTTGTTAAACTTTTTTTCATAATATATTTCCCCCAAATTTTTTTAATATTTCACCCGACTCTAACCTAATTAAGCAGGAGCGTCAGTCAATGTCCAAGTTAATGTTGTTGAGTATGCAGCAGCATGTGCTGTACCACCAACAACCCCTAAGTTAATACCCTTTTGTGCATAACTTGTTGTAGTTTCCCCTGCACCTTTGTCAACAGGTGCACTAATTGTTGCACCACCATCTAAGACGTTGCCTGTAGCTGTTGCTGTTACCTCAGGTACGTCACCAATATTATTCGATGCAGTACCATCAGGGAGTGACAATGTAGCACCTTCTAGTTCTACAGATTTAGCTGTAGGATCAGCAACAGTATCTACAACACTCATAAATGGTGTACCACTAACCTTAACGCTCCAACCAACAAATGTTCCACGAAGATCACTAACACTTACATTAATACCACTATTTGAATTTAATGTAGTATTCGCTGCAGAAATTGCTTCTTTACCAAAATCAACTTTACTTGTGACATTTGTAATTGACAATGATGCACTATTAGGATCTGTTGGATCTATTCCGCCAGCTGTAAACGTGGCACTTGCCGTTGTATCTTTTGATGTAGCAGTATCTGCTGCAGATACCTTACTTATTGTTCCGAAACCTAATACCACACCACTAATCATTACTGTTGTTAATAAAGTTTTTTTCATCATTGTTTCCCCCATTTTTCGTATACACTCACTATAGTCGATATTTGACCTAAAAACGGTCAATATTTCATGGTTAAGTGTTTTCTTTTGACAGTCATAATTACTTAATTCTTATTTAGTTATTCTTTTCTATAAAATTATAATACCAAAATTATTTCATTTAAAACGACCAACATTTACGTGTTAGGTGTCATTTTTTGACGTTATTTTACTGGGACACTTGATAATGTCCAATTCAAGTCTGCTTTATAGGCAGTTGCTCTAAGCTTTGATGGATCTGCCTTTAACAAAATACCGGTTCCATCATCGTTAAACTCCTTTCCTGTATCATTTACACCATTACCTGATAAAACGGTTATGCCAGCATCATTAATGATTTGCTCTGTAGCATTGGCATCACTTTTAAAGACCAAAGCATCTGGATCATCAGTTAATCCTGTTGATTTTACAGTCAACACCCAGTTACCGGCATCCACAGCTGAAAGGTCCACATTAAGACCAATTAATGGTGTTAAATTGGTTTTTTCATTTGGTATTTTAATTTTATCTCCATAATTTAAATTATTAATGCTATTAATTTTTAACGTTTTAGTTGGTTTTTTAACATTAAGGATGAATTTTTTAACAGTCGCATTACCTTGATCATCCGTTGTTGTGACGGTTATTGTATGTTGTTTAACCGTCAAGTCGGTCATCTTAATCGTATTAGTATGATCTTTACCTAGCGTTTTACTATTATCGTACTCCTCCTTATATTGACTGGTGTGTGCTACATCACCATAAGAATCTGTAATTTGAGTTGTTAAGGTCGTTGCATGATCACTATTCACCGTGTAGCTCACTGGGTACTCAGTACTTGCGACATCAACTACTGGGATATCCGTATTAGTCGTACTGTCTAATTTATCGCCTGCAATTGCATCTACTTTAATCTTAGGATTTGGTATGGTTACAATGATAGTTCCCTTAGTTGGAAAACTAGTTCCCCCACCTATTACTCTTGTAGCTGTAAGCTCAACTTTATTTTCCCCAATTGCTAGATCAGAATTTTTAATTGTAACTGGTGCTTGCATGAGTGTTTCTATTGGATCATACGATGTTGGATGAAAAGGTGCGTAAATTGTTGCCGTACTATCTGGTTTGGTTACTTGCACATTGAATACGTAGTTATCTAAAGATACGGCAGGATAGTACCCAGGTGATCCTTCTGGTGTTCCTGAGCCATCAACGCTATTTCCATTACCCGCATCATCCTGACTATAAAATAGGTCAGCTAACGCTGCATCTGCAGGCATTATTGTTGATTCTTTGCTAAGTACATCGTCAATGCTAATCGTTTTTTTACTTCCACCCAGAAACATCCCTACAATCTCTGCATTTTTATAATCATCAAATAACGTACGTGTTGTGCTACTTTGTTTTTTAGCCTGTTCTACTTGTTTCTTTTCGTCTTTTTGACTATCTAGTTTTTCACTAGATAGTGTAGACGACGCTGATTCTGAACTTGTTGCATTTGTCGTATCAACTTCTGAATCTATTTTTTCATCAGATACACTACTACTTGAGCTACTAGAATCTGCCTTATTTGATTCTGTTGATTCACTTAATACATTTTCTAAAGTTTGCTCTTTTATAGTCGCAATACTTGAACTAGTTGCTTCTTCTTGTTCACTTGCTGATATAGTTTCATTCAACGCTGTTCCCCCGAACAACATCATCGCACACAAACTACCTATCACAATTCTATTTTTTGGTTTCATAATAATCCCCCAGGATTCTCTTTTTAGTTTATGTCGTTAACCAATTACCGTTATAATATCATCTATATTCGGTAGACAACATTCAACATTTGCGACCTAGATGTGTTTTTTTGACATTTTAATCATAATTATATTTACTTCTTATAGTATGTATCACAAAATTTGATTGTACTTTATTTCATTTTTCTTTATACTTAACCATAGCTATCACTGCACCAGTATCATAAAATATTTTATCCATATGGAGGCTATTATTTTGCTAGAATCAGAAAAAACATTACGTTGGTATAACGTTGCTTTAATTGCATTCGTTTCCGTTTGGGGACTTGCAAATGTCTTTAACAACTTTGCTAACCAAGGACTCACTGTTATTACATCTTGGATTTTAATCATGATTTTTTACTTTGTTCCTTATACTTTAATTGTTGGTCAATTAGGCTCAACATTTAAAGATGCCAGCGGTGGTGTGTCTTCATGGGTGAAAGAAACTTCAACCAAGAGACTTGCCTACTATGCAGCTTGGACTTATTGGGTCGTACATATTCCTTACCTAGCACAAAAACCACAAGGTATTTTAATTGCCTTTAGTTGGTTATTCAAAGGTAACGGAAATTTCGTTAATGAAACTTCTGCTATGACCGTTTCACTTATGGGCTTAGTCATTTTCATTTTCTTCTTATGGATTGCCTCAAAGGGACTTGCTACTTTAAGTCGAATTGGTAGTGTTGCCGGAACAGCAATGTTCGTTATGTCATTATTATTCATCTTGTTGGCAGTTTCAGCGCCATTCATGACGCATGCTAAAATTCAAACACCTGATATGGGTGCCATTAAATCATATCTACCTAACTTTAACTTCGCCTACTTCACAACGATTTCAATGTTAGTTTTCGCTGTTGGTGGTGCTGAAAAGATTTCTCCCTATGTTAATAAAACAAAAAACTCAGCTAAAGAATTTCCAAAAGGAATGTTAGCATTGGCCGCAATGGTTGCCATCTGTGCTATTTTAGGTTCGTTCGCTATGGGATTCTTATTTAACGGAACTAACATCCCTGATGATTTAATCACAAATGGTCCTTACGAAGGTTTCTTACGTCTTGGTAGTTTCTATCACGTAGGTAATTTATTCATGATTCTATACGCAATTGCCAATGCGATGGCTCAAATTTCAGCGCTTGCTTTCTCAATTGATGCACCATTAAAAATTCTTTTAGGTGATGCTGATCCAAACTTCATTCCTAAAAGCTTGTCAAAACTTAATAAAAAAGGAACTCCCGTTAATGGTTATGCCATGACTGGTGTTTTAGTTAGTATTTTAATTATCATTCCTGCAATCGGGATTGGTAACATGAACGCATTATACAAATGGTTATTGAACCTAAATGCGGTTGTCATGCCTATGCGTTATCTCTGGGTATTCTTCGCTTACATGCTATTAAACAAACAATTGAAGAATTTCAAAGCCGGTTACAAGTTTGTTAAGAATCCTGTCGTTGGTTACATTGTTGGTGCTTGGTGTTTCTTATTCACTGCATTCGCTTGTATCCTAGGAGTTGTTCCTAAATTAAACTACTCAGATAGCCCTTCTAACTACTTGTTCCAATTAACACTTAATATTGTCACACCACTTGTCTTAGTTGCATTAGGTTTAATCCTCCCTGCAATTGCACGTCGCGGTAACAAAAAAGCCCTATAAAATTAATCTTAACTAAAATCTTATATTCACAAATAAACCTTATGCCTAAAAGCATAAGGTTTATTTAATTTTATGGTTTTTAATTTTCATATTAGGTATACTAGAGCAGTTAAATAAAATTTTGGAAGGAATCTATTTGTATGAATATTATTGTTATGTTAAAAGTTATTATTTTGGGAGTTGTCGAAGGAATTACAGAATGGCTTCCTATTAGTTCAACGGGACATATGATTTTAGTTGACGAATTTTTACAACTAAAAGAAAATGCTGCTTTCATGGAAATGTTCTTCGTTGTTATCCAACTGGGCGCTATCCTAGCAGTTTGTGTGTTGTATTTCCATAAATTAAATCCTTTTTCTCCAAAAAAATCGCAATTAGAAAAAAGAGATACGTGGTCTCTATGGAGTAAAGTCATTGTAGCTGTACTTCCAGCTGCTGTGATTGGGTTAGTTGCTGATGACTGGTTAAATGCGAAATTATATAATTTCCCAGTTGTTGCCTTAATGTTAATTATTTATGGTGTTTTATTCATTATTATTGAAAACAAAAAAGCCGATGCTGTTCCTTCTATTACATCATTCAATCAAGTTACTTACAAAACAGCGTTACTAATCGGTGTTTTCCAAGTTCTTGCTTTAATTCCCGGAACATCACGTTCTGGTGCAACTATTTTAGGTGCCATTTTATTAGGGACTTCTCGATTCATTGCTGCTGAATTTTCATTTTTCTTATCAATTCCAGTTATGTTCGGTGCCAGTCTACTCAAATTAGTTAAATACTTCCATAATGGTTATAGCTTTACCGGTGATCAAACAGCCGTCTTATTACTTGGTTGTGTAGTCGCATTCTTAGTTTCAATTGTTGCAATCAAATTCTTGATGGGTTACATCAAGTCGAAAGATTTCAAACCATTTGGTTGGTACCGTATTATTTTAGGTGCCTTGCTACTCGTTTACTATTTCTTCATTAAATAATTAGACAAAAAAACGCCGATAATATCGGCGTTTTTTTATTTAGTTTTCTTGGCTGGTGCTTTTTTCTTAGTAGTTACTTTCTTTACAGCCGGTTTCTTTTTAGCGGGTACCTTTTTGGCCACGGGCTTTTTCTTGGCTGCCGCCTTTACAGTTGTCGTTTTTTTCTTTGTTGTCGCTTTTTTTGTAGCCGTCGTCTTTTTAACTGCTGGTTTCTTTTTAACAGCTGGTTTTTTCTTAGCTGGAGCTTTCTTTTTCTTTTCAACGACAACTGGTTCTTTTTCTTCAATAATAGGTGGATTTTCAAGGAAAGCTATCTTTTCAGCAATCATAGTTGTGCTTGTCATATTATGATCACTGGGGTTTTCTAAATAATTAGTCACAGATGTAATTTCATCGATTCTTAATTTAGATGCGTTCAGAATTGGTGACTCAACAATCAGATAGACATTAACTTCTGCTTCATCTGTTACTTCATTAAAGAAGCTGGGTAACTTTTTATAATATTTGTATGGTAAATTAAGGATATTTGCTTCAAGTGTAAAAATTGCGGTACCTTCAGGATATTCAATCATCAATTGAACTTCTACAAGCTTACCATCCCGTACATTGTTTTCTAAATCAGCATAACACTTAGCGAATAATTCTGGTACACCAATCGCTTGGACATCTTCTGGTGTGGCAGTATAAAAAATCTTTGTGTACGCCTCTAACTCAATAGCGGACATGAATTGTTCAACGGTCATTTTCATTAGTTATCTATCCTCCGTATTCTCTCTACATAGTCCATAATATCCTAGATGGCAATAATTGCAAAACATAAATAAAAAAAGGATAACTTTTGTTATCCTTTTTCACTAATACTACTTATTTAGTTGGTACATTACTCAAATTCCATTGCACTGAAGCATCATATTCTTCACTTCTAACCTCGCTAGGTTTAACACGCAATAGAATTCCCGTATCTTTTGCCCACGTTTTAGTTATCTGGTTAGGAGATGAGTTCCCACCCGCAATATCTATCGAATGGTCTTTTAAAGGTGTCCCAATATCTGTCGCTTTTTCTTTGTAAATTAATGCATCTTTTAGCACAGTGCCGCTGGCTCCAACAACATCAGTTCCAGTCAGCTTTAAATTCCATGTACCTGGTACCGATGCAACTACCTGTATACTTAATTCTTCTACAGGGCTATAGGTTGTTTCTTCGTTGGGTATTGGAATATCACTTTGTCCAAAATTTAATGCACCCGTTACCGATGCTATTTCTAAAACACCTGGATCATTAACAGTGATAATTTCTTGACCCGTTACTGAATTACCATATTGATCTTCAACACTTACCGTATAAGTATTTTTTCCAACGTTTAACTTATCTGCAGGCAGCACTTCAGCGTAGTCAATGCTACCCAACTTATTGAATAGCATTGATTTATCACTAAAGGCTTTACCATTCAGCATCGTTGTTATCGTAACGTTATCATTTTCCATTAGTGTATCTGTTTTAACGTTACTCGTAACTTTAATCGACTGACCACTATCAATTGTTTTATCAAGCAATCCTGAAAGTGTCATCTTCTGCTTTAATGCCTTAATGGTAAACGTAGCTAGCTGAGATCTTACTATCGTATTTTGACCATTAAATGTACTAATTGGACTTGTTACTTTGGTATCTGTAGCAACAATTTTAGCTGTCCCATTCATACTGATCGTTGCTGTATCATTACTTTTTGATAAGTTTTTATTTAGACTTGATGTAATGACACCATCTTTAGTTGTTGTATCAAATGTTTGCGTTGTTCCATCGGCGTATTTAATGATACCTTCTTTGTCTAACGTCACAGCATTAGGCGTTTTTAACGAAGCAACGATTTTTTTCCAATCTTGCTTTCCATCATTGTATTTCAAAGTTGTTTGAAGATTAAGTTTATCCCCGCTGTTAGCAATTCCTGATGCGGTAATGTCCTTATTGTTCTGGGTAGTATCTGTCACTTTTTGCGTCGCCGTAACAGAAACTAAATCAGATATTTCTTCAAACATCACTAAATTTGTTTCCCAGTTACCGCCTGTTGCGCCCGTAAATCCCCAAGTCACTTGACCATCAGTGCTCGCAAATTTACTTTTATCAATTGGAACTGTCTTTGCAAGACCACCACCTAATACATCACCCGTACCGGGGACTTTATCTCCAATAGTATAGGTCATTGAGCCGGCAGTTGTAGACGTTGATTTATAATCAATTGACACATGCCACCATCTTCCATTAGATAAGTCAGCGACAGCAAGTAGTCCATCATGAGTTAATTTATTATACTTACTTAAAAAACCATTTTGTTCATAAGTAGCCCTTTGATTAGGATAATTGCTTGCCAGATGATTGTCTTGGATAGTGTTTAAATTATCAAATCCGTTACCCTTGCTTGCCTCACTATTTTTATGTGTATCAAATTCTAACGCCCATGAATTTTTAATAGCTGTTCCTGCAACGGTAGATTCTGATCCACCTTTATCAACACCCCAAACACCTAATGATTCGCCTCCACCAGAAATAGCACTGAGACCACGGCTATCATTTTGTAAAACAAAAGCCATCCCATCACCAGAATTAGCACCCTGATTACCGAAATACATCCACATTGACATTTTATTATTTTTATTAAGATTAAATTTATTGTTTGCTGTAGACCAGGCAGATCCCACTTGGTTAGTTGCATCCGTAATTTTTATAATTGATTTATCTGCGTTATCTGCTGTTTCAGAAACAACATTACCACTAGCATCGAATGTTACAATTTTTGCATTATTTTGTGTTCCTGTTGTTCCAGGTGTCAAAAGTCCATTTGATACTAATGCGTCTGGTGCCGATGCCACTGCGTTAGAATAATCATCAGCATTAACACCTGTAGAGCTAAGCCCTAATGTCACTAACACACCTGTAAAAAGTACAGCTTTCAGCCGTAATATTGTCATAATCCTATCTCCCCCCGGACATTTGAATTTAACCGACAATTAAGTTTATTATTAATTATTTGGTACATTCGTTAGCGTCCAATCTAATTCAGAACTATAGGTTTCAGCTACTTTAATTTCACTTGGTTCAACATCCAATACAATTCCAGAATCTGCTGACCAACTTTTTTCAACCGTAGTTGCTTGACCTACTCCTGTAGACACTATTGTACCATACGTTGGAGAAAGCGGTAACGTGTTTTCCTGATTTGAATTACGAAACCCAATAGTTGAATGCTTTAAAGTACTTTTATCACTTGCTGCAGTTAGTGGTCCTGCAGTCACAGACAATGTCCAGTTTTTAGCTGCTGACGTTTCTAACTTAAGCATATAGCTTGAAGCACGGTTTAAAATACTTCTTTTCGCTGGTATTTTATTATTAAAATTAATTGAATCATCTGATGAAATACTCAACAATCCTACGACAACAGAGATTGTTTGGTTATTAGAAATGTTTCCTTCAGAATCAACCGAATAAATAGTTAACTCGTGCGTTCCAATGGCAAACTTAGTTGTATCTAGTGCTACACTATGATCTTGTGTCGAACCTGGTTTAGTATTTGTATATTTTTCTAATTCAACAGGTGTTCCAGTACTTCCTTCTTTATAGTACGTTGTTAACGCTGCACTATTATCAGCTACTTGGAAAATCAATGTATATGGCGCTACAACGGTTCCTTTATTATCATTTAAAGTTAAAACGGGTTTAATATTAATTTTTTGTGTATATTTTTGCGTCGTATTACCATCTGGATCTGTTACTTGAACATTATAAGAATATTCGCCAGTGGTTAGTTTGTCCTTTGGAATCGTTACGTTAAATGTACCATCCGTTGCGACATCACCCTTAATAGGTGTTGTATCCTCATTAAGTGTCACACTGGCCGTTGTTCCTTTAGCAAAAGTTCCACCTAAACTAGATTTTACCGTTCCACTAATCGTCGCATCCGTTCCATAATTAATATCAATATCTTTAAGGCCATCAATCGTTAAGGCTGTTTTTGGTGATGCTTTAATCGTATAGCTAATAGGATTAGAATCAATCATTGCATTGCTTCCGATGAATTGACCTGCTGAAACAGTCACTGGTGTATCCACTTCAACTGGCATTACTTCACCGATAAATGAAATATGTGAACTTTGTCCAGGTGTAGATAATTCAGGTATTTGCGCGCCGGATAACCCAGCAGGGTCACTTCCATAGATATTACTAGGAAATTTTCCTGTACCAAAATCGTTAGGTATTTCATACCCAGTCCATTTTATATTATTAGCCGGGTATTTTAAATATCCACCTATGCCTGTCCACGATTGTTTTCCACTATCGTAAGTTACGGTAGTGTTGAATTTTACTTTATCTCCAGCTTTTACTTCTCCATTAGCCGAGACATCCTTGTTATTTTGTGTAATATCCGTCATAGTTTGTACCGCAGTCGCATTAACAAGACCTGGTACAGTTTCAAACATAACTAAGTTATTTTCAAAAGAGTCACCCGTTGACCCTGTAAATCCCCAACGGATTTTACCCGTTGTAGAATTAAATTTCGATTTATCAATTGGAACACTTGCCGTCTGCCCTGTCTGACTTGTATCTTCAGTAGGATCCAAGTCTTCTGTTCCTGAAATTGGTTTTTTATCATCAATCGTATATGTCATTGACCCAGCACTCGCACTCACTGATTTATAATCAATTGTCACATGATGCCATGCCCGATTTGATAAGAACCCATTATAATTAATAAGGCCTAAATGATTTAGTTTAACTGAAGAAGAGATTGTATGATTATCCGTGTATGTTGCCTCAACAGCTGGATACCCACTACCAATATGGTTAGGTGCTAAACTAGGATCTAAATCAAATCCGTTTCCTGAACTATTACCATTATTCAAATGAGTATCAAATTCTAGCGCCCAACTATTTTGAATAGCGCCTCTAGCAGTATTATTGGGGGATCCCGTACCCACTGAATCGTCTCCCCAAACACCTAACGTTTCACCTGCTTTAGTTGCAATAGCAGCATTTCCTTTTGCATCATTTTGAAAAACAAGTGCCATCCCATCCCCAGCAGTATTCGTTTTGCTACCAAAATAAATCCACATAGAAGCTTTACTACTTGTATTAATATCAAATGAATTTTCGTCTGTTGACCAAATTGCTGCTTTTTGATTCTTAGCATCCGTAATTTTAACCATCGTTTTAGCAGCCAGATTAGTCGAATTAGGATCTTTATTGGTATCGGTTAATTCGACCATACCACTAGTTGCTACTACTCCAGCACCAGTACCCGTCTGGAATAAATTTGTCATTAAAATTGCTCGAGGTGCTGATGCTTTTGCAGAATCATAATCCGCATCTGCCTTGATACTTGTTACATTAACTAAAAAGAATAACCCAAAAGTTAGTAGTGTTAATTTTAATTTATTATTAATTTTCATGTTGGCCCCCACCTATTTTCCCCAAAGTTCATCTATAATAACTAATATGATAGCATGATACAGACAAAAAAAAACATCAAAAATAGAGGGTACCCCCACACTTTTTGATGTTATTTAAAAAATAAATGATTTTATTATTAATCTAAATTATCATTCATAAACTTAACGACTTTTTTAGTATATAATTCTGGATCCTTACTGAACGCTTTTCCGTGACCTGCGCCCTTCACAATCCACAATTCCTTCGTACCTGCTGAGGCTTTGTAGTTGTCATAAACCATTGCGCTAGGAACGAAATCATCCTTGTCGCCATGAATGAATAATGTTGGTAATTTATTTTTCTTTAATTGTTTAACAGAGTCAGCTTCTGCAAAAGAGTAGCCCGCACGTAACTGAGTTACCCAACTAGAAGTTGTTATTAATGGTTCTTTTGGTAAATTGAATTGGAGTTTCAATTGATAAGCTAACAAATCTTCAACATTTGTATAACCACAATCTTCAACAATTGCTTTAACTTGAGTTGGTAACTTTTCACCACTCATCATCATGACAGTAGCACCACCCATGCTAACTCCAAACAAGCCAATCTTTTGATCTGTTCCCTTTTCGGCAATTAATTTTTTGGTCCATTTAATGTAATCTAAGCGATCTTTCCATCCGAAACCAATATAATCGCCCTGACTTTTACCTTGGCCTCGATCATCTGGCGCTAAAACGTTATAGCCATTATCATGAAATAATTTTATATATGAAGCCATACTTTCTTTATTTTCCATGTAACCATGTGCCACAACAACTGTTTTTAAAGATTTAGTTGCCGCCGGTACATAGTCAGCAACTAATTTTAAATTTTCACCTGCTGATGTTTCTGTCCAGTTTTCTTTTTTAGTACTGGCCAACCATTTTTTTGCTTCAATTGTTCGCTTTGGTGTTCCTTTTGATGTTCCCGTTAATGTTTTTTCTGTATTTTGAATGGCATAGTGATAGAGATAGAAACTACCCCCTGTAATTGCAACCGCTAATAACACTAAAATACTGACAATCCAAATTATAATTTTCTTTTTCATTCAAAGAAACTCCTTTATCGTTTATGCCATTAACGTATTATAGCATTGTTTATTTTATAATTCACGTTTTAATTTAAAAAAATAACCACATTAGTTGGATAAACTAGTGTGGTTACTAAATAAATAACGGTTTATTTAATTTCTTTAACTTCTTTTAATACGTTTTGCATTACTTTTGCTTTTGTTTGTGCCTTGAAAATTGTTGTTGCTTGTTCTGCAATCTTAGCTTGATCAGCTTTCGAGATTGATGCATCTTTCATCATAGCATTTGTGACAGCTGCTTTAACAAAAGTAGCACCATCCGCAGCAAGTTTAGCTTTTCCTGCCTTTGTATTCATTTTAGCTGCTTCTACTTTAGCAATTTTAGGCATGGCCTTAGCTTGCTTAACCGTTAATGTTGTCCAACTCTTTTTAACGTAGAATGTATGCGTACGTTTTACTAAAGTTTTATCGTTATTAGCGATACCAAACATTAATCGATACCCATTACCTTTATAAGTCCAACGGGTTTCTTTAGTAACTAATTTGTTACTCTTAGCATTTTCAACAATCTTGCTAGTTGTATCGTCTGTCTTAGTTGCCTTTGTTTTCTTTTGTGATGCCGTATTTTTATAAATAACGACTTTTTCAGATCCATCTGTACCGATAGGCTGATATAGTAACATGTCCATCTCTTTAGAACTAGAAGCTAATTGTTCTGTCTTAGTTGTCGTTACTTTTTCCATTCCATAATGTGCACTGTAGTTAGCAACAATTAAGCCACCTGTAAGAATAATACAAAGTGCAAAAATGCCACCTAAAATGTAGCTCAGTACATTATTACGGATGAGGTTCCACGTAAGGAAGAATAAAATAATTGAAAGAATTAATAATAAAATAATCATTATTTATTACCTCCATTTTTTAAAACTTGTTGTTTTGATTTTAAGAAGAATGAAAATCCGAGCCCAACCACACAGAAAACGACTGCGATGATAAAGGCAGCATGATAACCACTTAATGTCGCATCAATAGCTTTTGTTTTGTAATCTAATGGTGCCGATTTAAGCATTGATTTAGCTGGTAATGCAGCTGTTGTTACATTTGTTAGAACGGAAATCATAACCGCTGTTACGATTGAACTTGCGATTTGACGAGCTGTATTATTAACAGCCGTTCCATGACCCATCAAGTTAGCTGGTAATGCATTCATCCCTGATGTTGTTGTTGGCATCATAACCATTGAAATCCCAAACATACGAACTGCATACATAATTGTGATGTATAAAGTTGGCGTATCTTTTGTTAAGAAAACGAATGGAATTGTACCAAGTGTTAATAAGAACATACCACCAGTTGCCAATTTCTTAGCACCATAAATATCGAATAATCGTCCCGTTATCGGACTCATAATCCCCATCATTAAAGCACCAGCCAATAAGGTTAATCCTGACTCAAATGCGCTATCTCCACGTACAATTTGGAGATACATTGGTAGAATCATTTCAACACCGATCATAGCCATGTTAACAATTGAACTTAAAACGGCTGCAATTGTGTATTCTTGGGAAGCAAAAACACGTAATTCCAAGAAAGGATTTTCCATTGTTAATTGACGCCATATGAATAAACCAATAAAAATAACACCCACAACAAGGAAACTAAGTACTGAGGTACTTCCCCAGCCGTTATCTCCAACTGTTGAGAATCCATAAAGTAAGCCACCAAATCCAATTGTTGATAAAATCAATGATAAGACATCAATTTTAGATTTGTGTGTTTTGATGACCGGTTTCATAAACCAGAAAGAAGCCACAAAAACAATTCCTACTAATGGAATAATCATACCAAAAAGATCACGCCATGAAGCATTATCAATAACCCAACCTGAAAGTGTAGGTCCAATTGCAGGAGCTAGTCCGATAACTAAACCGGCAAGTCCCATTGAAGCACCACGTTTTTCGGGTGGGAAAATTGAAAGCATAATCGTTTGTAATAAAGGCATTGTTACCCCAACACCGACTGCTTGAACTAAGCGAGCTGTTAACAATACCCCAAAATTAGGTGCGATAAATGCTAAAACTGTTCCTAATTCAAAGATACCAATAGCACCTATGTATAACCATTTGGTATTTACACGACTACTTAACCATGCACTAACTGGAATTAAAATCCCGTTGACTAACATAAATCCTGTTGTTAACCATTGAACAGTTGACGTTGTTACGTCAAATTCATCCATTAATGTTGGAAATGCAGTTGCTAAAATTGTTTGATTCAAAACCGTACAAAATGTCCCTACTAATAAAATTGCAATTAGCATGGGGCGATTATATGGTTTACCCTTTGCATCTAATCCATCCATACTTAAAACCTTCTTTTTCTTTAATTTATCTTCGAAGACTAATATAAGACTATCTCGCTTTAATGTCAAGTAAGTTGACAAACGTTTTAATATATATATAATCAGTATAGTAAACATCACAATGAGATTGTTAGATAAATTTTTATTTAGGAGGTATATTCGTTTGGCAGATATGGACGATATTGCAAACATTAAAGATTATGCAAAAAGAATGGCCGTTATTATGAAGAATGATACATTTTCAATCGGAATCGGTGAAATTGCCGAAACAACTGGGCTCACTCAGAGTCAAATTCGTTATTGGGAACAAAAAGGCTTTATTGATTCTATTAATACTAATAAAAATCAGAATAGAAAATATTCTTACCATACCTTATCAATTATTCGATTAATTAAATCTTACTTAGACTCTGGATTTACACTTAAAACAGCTGCCGCTAAAGCAAATGCCCATAAAGAAATGGGTAAAATGGTTCGTCAGATATTTACGGATCGTTTCGTTGGCGTGGAAGAAATCGATGGTTTACCCTGTATTAATCTCGGTTTCTTTGATAAAGAAGAAACTCAAACGTTATACATTGTCATTCATGATGACTCAACTGAAATAAAAGTTGTTCCGGTAAAATAAAGAAGCTTTCAATACTTGTTTGTAGACAAGTATTGAAAGCTTCTTTATTATCATATCTATTTTAGACCCATAATCCCCCATGCAATCATGCCAATGAGTGCAAAAATAATCCAGTAATAGCGAGCTAGGAATTCCCACCCATTATTAATCGGTTTATATTGCCACTCACGCCATCTATGATTTTCGTGCCAATCTTTATCTGATTCATCTTCTTCTATAAATCGTTTAATTCTAGTTTTAAACTCTGACGTTTTTTTCACTGGCATCGCCACCAAAAAGTAATATTTCTACAGGGACGTCTAAAATTTTGGCTACCGATTCAATTTTTCCCAAATCAGGTTCAGCTTCTCCTGTTTCCCATTTTGATACAGCTTGTCTTGATACAAACAATTGATTTGCCAATTCTTCTTGTGACATTTTTTTCTCTTTACGTATTTTAACGAGTTGTTCCGCAAATATAATTTTCATCCCTATAACCTTCTTTCCTCTATTTAACATCTCAAATATTAGCATACAGCAAGGGGTGCAACAGGCAACCGCTAGTTGAAAGGGCCGCAACTAAAAATAGCATGCGGCAAATTAAATTTGCAACACACTATTTGTCTAGATTTAGTTTTGTTTTTTAATCAACTAACCGCTCAGGCATCATATCTTTTAAAAATTCAACAGCACCATCGCTAACCATTAATTTTTCCCGATCATTTTTAGCTAAGGTTCTTTTTATAGTTTCTTCTTGTCCATTCAATAACTTTGATGTCCACTTAGGATCAATTAAGAGTGAACGACCAACGGCTACTAAATCAGCGTTAGCCAAAACACCATTAACATCTTCCCGAGTCCGAACATCTCCTACCCCGATTAATGGAACACGACCATTTATCTTTTCTTGGACATAATCCATTCTTGATTTTTCATTGAAATTTATATTTCTCGAAACACTATTATACTTACCTAATGAGATATGTAGATAATCTAATTTTTTATCAGCAAGTTTATCAATCAAAATCATTGAATCTTCCATACTAATACCTGGCTTTTCATATTCTTCAGGCGAAAAGCGGTAACCAACAATAAAATCTTTTACACCTGATTGATCAACACTCTCAATAACACCATCAACTACATCATTAATGAATTTAAATCGCTTATCAAGCGTGCCACCCCAAGCATCATGACGTCTATTTGAGTGTGGTGAAAAAAATTGTTGTAGTAAATACGTATTCGCACCATGCAGTTCAACGCCATCAAATCCCGCTTTAATTGCTCGTTTTGTTGCTGATTTAAAGGATTCAATCAACTCTAAAATTTCAGTTTCTGACAATGCTTTAGGAATTTCTGCGTCTGGTCTTTCTGCCGCAACAGCACTGGCTGAAACTGGTAATTGTCCTCTAAGTACCGTTGAATTTGTCATACGACCCGCATGGAAAATTTGTAAAATAGCTTTAGTCCCATTCTTTTTGATTGCCGATGCCAATCTCGTTAGCCCGGGAATAAACTTATCATCATAGATGGCAAGTGAGCCTTCCCAACCTTTTCCATTTGCTTGGACACTGGTAGCTGCCGTAATAACAGCCCCAACTTCGCCTGAATGTAGTGCATAATAATCTGATTCATCATGTGTAACAACTTCATCATAGTAGCTCATCTTAACGGTCATTGGCGCCATTAAGATTCTATTTTTCAATTCCAATCCCCGCCTGAATCTAAAGGTATCCGTCATCTTTTTTGTCATCGTTATTCTCCCATTCAGTCGTTAGTTTTATTTAAATTAGTCATACCATACTACTCAAAATTATGTTGCTAGATTAAATGATGCGCTCATTGTCTCACTTACAAAGAAATCTCTCAATGATGATAAATCTTAATTTTTTCTATTATTCAAACTCAATTATTATGATTCCTTCATCAGATAGGTATAATAAAATTAAAATACATGCTATTTAAGGAGCAAACCATTATGAAATTCAGACAATTAATTTATACAGTAACTCTTACAACATTAGCTGTCTTGAGTCTAGGATCTGTTGCCTCTGCTGCAACTAATGATTCAAGCTCAGCTTCATCAACATCGGGCACAACAACTGACTGGTCAAATCCAGTTGTCACATTAGGAACAAGTTTAACAGATTCACAAAAATCAGGAACACTTTCAACTTTAACAGCTAGCTTAAACGGTAGTTCTTCATATTCGACATTACCCGTAAATGGCGCAACTTTAGTTAAATATCTCAATAGTTCTGGTGGCTCATTTACATCAACTTCAGGTGTCTGGTCATCTGCTATGGTTCAAAAAACGAGCAGTGGTTCTGGTATCAACGTTGAAATTTTAGACTACAATGGTAAAAATAACATCACCACAATTACAGAAAACCAATATAAAAACGCCGCATTAACAGCTGGTGTAACTGATGCCAATATCTATGTCACTTCTGCTACACCAATAGATGGATCAGGTGCTTTAGCTGGTGTTTATGCAGCCTTCGCTACAAACGGGGACGCTCTAAATACAAAACAAGTCACTGCCGCACAAAATGAAATGTCGACTTTAAGTGACATTACACAAGCCAATAAAAGCAAAGATGGGTATACTGATTCACAATTGAATAACGCTGTAGCCGGTGCTAAAAATGATATGGCTAAAGAAGGTAGTTCTATTACAAATAATCAAATTACTACTATTGTAAATAACCAAATCACAAATAATAACTTAACAAATGTCATTACTGATAATCAAAAACAAGATATTATTGCCGTGTTAATCAAGATTCGTGATTCAGGTGCTTTAGATTCATCAAATTTCAAATCACAAGCAAGTAAAGTTGCAACAAATATTCAAGATGGTGCTAAAGATATTTTCAGCAAATTAGACACAGCTGAAAATCGAAACTTCCTACAAAAAATTTGGGACGCAATTGTTTCATTTTTTAACGCTATCTGGTCAGCTATTAGTTCTTGGATTTCATAAATAAAACTAACCATATAGGTTTTAAGAAGAACTTACAGTTTTAGACTAAAAATCTTACTGTAGGTTTTTTTAGTTAACTAATCAAACGGAGGCATGATACTATCACGAAGAAAAAAATATTAAGTGTCATTTTCATCCTATTAATAGTAAGTGCCGCATGTACCTTTTACGCATTTAAAATAGAGCCTTACCGCGTTGTCGTTAAAAATATTGCTTTAAATAAGGCAGATACTACTAAAAAGAAACTTAAAATTGTGCAAATTAGTGATGTCGAAATAGCAGATGATTATACACCTGAAAATTTCGGAAAAATTGTTAATAAAATCAATCAAGAAAAACCAGATTTGGTCTTATTTACAGGTGATTTATTCAGCAATTACAATCAATACCATCCCGTAACAGCTATTGTTCAAAAACTAAGTGAAATTAAATCAACCTATGGAAAATACGCAGTATATGGAAATAAAGATTACGGTGGCGGTGCAGCCAGAGTTTACACTACTGTAATGAATCAAGGTGGTTTTACTGTCCTTAAAAATAGTTCAACGACTATCAATGTAGGTGGAAATTCATCCATTTGGTTGGGTGGTGTAGATGACTCTCAATTAGGTATCCCCGATGTCCAAACGACAGTAGCTCCTGATAAATCCAATTCAACGTACCATATTTTAATGGCTCATGAACCTAGTTTGTCAAATGGTTCATTTAATACCGTCGATTTAATTTTAAGTGGTCACACACATGGTGGCCAAATTCGTATTCCTTTCACTAATAAAGGATTATTATCTGATCATGACGGAGATGGTGGCTACTCTAGTGGCCTTTATACACTAAAGAACAATACAAAATTATATGTTAATAGTGGTATTGGAACATCTCGAATCTCAGCTCGATTCCTAGTACCTCCACAGATTGCAGTATTTGACTTGTATCTTTAGTAATAGTCATTTTAAGCTACTCATAATTATTGGACAAAAAAAGTGTATCGTCAAAAATTAATTGACGATACACTTTTTTTAAACATTTTTACGTTTGAAAACAAAATAACCTAAAAATAAAAATAGTGCCGTATAAGCTAGATTACCTATAATCAATTCGTTATTCGTTAATTGAGTTAGTTTTTCAAACTCCTGTCCGTCTGCCCACTGATTACTTAAATTCATCATATTAAGTGGATTCCATTTAATCCAATCCCATTTAGCAATAGCTAACATTTGGATTCCTGATAAAATAGATGTTAAGAAATAAAAAACAATACCAGCTGCAATCGAAGCACCTGAACTACTAAAGATACTAGCCAATAATAATACCAAACTTAAAATCAACCAGGTACTAATAAAATTCCCCACTAACGTTGTTATTAAAGACATAACAATCGTTTGGTTATCTATTTTATCTGACAAGGATACCATTGGTAAAAGCACTAATTTAGCTATAATTGAAGCCACGAATATTAAAACATTCAAATAAATCGAATAGATTAATATTGTAAGCCATTTACTAGCTAAAACAGCTCCACGTGAATATTTCCGATAAAGCAAATCCTTAATTGTACCAAACTGTGTTTCCATAGCAATAATAACACTTGCTGACGCAATTAAAATGAAAATAATTAATTGAATAGATCCAAATCCACTTTGTACCATGCTTGCTGGATCGAAAATCGAACTATATATTTTTGTTAAAAGTGCTACCCCAAAAATAAAAACAAGTAATATCGCTGATATAATCGCTGTAGATTTCTTTTTACCTAACTTAAATAATTCTTGTTTAACTAAAGTTAACATTAAGCCTTACCTCCGTCATTACTATCTAATAAATTCAATAGTGATTCTTCCATATCATGTTCTTGATGACGTACATCATTTATTTGAATTTTATTATCGTAGAGCACTTGGATAATATTTGCTAAAGTATCTTGTTCGTCTACCTTTACTTTAACTGTTTGATCAACTGCCAATTCATAATTAGCGGCCTTTAAAAGAACTTTAGCTTGCTCGTTTGACGTCGTCTCTAGTAAAACATATCGCTTACTACTATCACTTAATTCAGTAGTAGACATTGCTTTCATTATTTTACCTTCATTTAAAATAATAAAGTGATCAACAATTTTCTCTAATTCACCTAAAATATGACTTGAAATCAAGAACGCTGTCCCGCGTTTAGATAACTTTAAAACAAGTTCGCGGACATCACGTGTTGCTTGAGGATCTAATCCGTTCATAGGTTCATCTAAAATAATTAATCTTGGTCTATTTAATAAAGCTAATGCAATTCCTAATTTTTGCTTCATTCCTAATGAATATGATTTAGCTTTACGATTAATGTAATCTGTCATATGCAAATCAGCAACAATTTCATCTAATTCTTCTTTGGTATTGATTTCAGAGAATAATTTTAAATGATCATAGCCACTTAAAAATGGATAGATACCAGGATATTCAATTAAGGCACCAACTTCTTCTAACCCTTGATGGCTAGTTGTTGATACAATTTTACCGTCAATTGTTATTTCTCCAGTTTGGTAATTTGATAATCCAAGAATTGATTTCATGATGGTTGTTTTACCAGCGCCATTAGCACCAACAAGCCCAACAATCTCACCTTCTGCGATTGTAAAATTAATACCTTTGAGGACTACCTTTTTACCGAAACTTTTAGTTAAATTGTTTATTGTTAACATTTCTTTCAAATTGAATCCCTCCCAATAATTGCTTTTACATTCCTATAAACAGTAGTTTAGCACAATTCCCTTTTATTACATACTAACAAGTCTGTAAGGTCAAAATGGCTACCTATTCTTAGAGAAATAGGTAGCCATTTTACTTTTATTTTTTATTTTTCGAAAAAATACGTTGCAATTTTTGACTAATATTTTGTGGACGATAAATAACAATATAAGCA
Source organism: Dellaglioa sp. CoH-57-MRSF-21 (assembly GCF_056781915.1). The sequence goes on from NZ_JBXAXU010000005.1 coordinate 59,251, forward strand.
ACAATGACTGTAATACAGCCGCTTATCAAGCCATATCCTATTTTTTCCCCAATTGTATCATAATTAACTACAGCCATTAAAATAGCTATATAAGCCGTTGTAAAAATGAGTAGTGGTAGTTTTAAATAATCGAATTGTAAATAAGGACTATCCTGTTCTAATGATAATTTGTTGAAATAATGAACTGCCATCACTATCATCAATAACCCAGCAATCAAGTATATAAATCCTAGTACAAGATAATAAGTATTAGACATGTCTTGCGTTTGATCAAAAATGAATCCTTCAAAGTAAGCAAACCATATCAAGGCCGAGCCAGTGAATCCCAACGCAGTGACGACAGATGCTACAACCCGACGAACTAAAACACCTACCACAAGGCCAACACTGTATAGCGCAATCAATTGACTACTATCTAAGAATAAATGTATCATTCTATCTGATATAAAATTTGGATTACTTACTGAGATAGCTACATCAGCAACAAATGTTGTTATAATTGAACCTACAATAAAAGTAAGTAAGGCAGGTAGTAACATTAGACCAATTTTTTTTAAGAAAATGCGTTTTCTAGAAAATGAGCTTGAAAATATAAATTCATTAAATTTAGTTTGCATATCATACATATTAGTAAATATCCCTAATAAGATAGCACCCAGACTAAAAATAACTAGTGCTGTTTTTGCATTTTGAAATGTACCATCATGAATACTTACATCTTTTATTTTAATATTATTTTTTTCATATGTTGCTCTGCTAACTGAACCTATTTTACGATGATCCGCTTTTGCCGAATCTTTTTCACTTTGAACAAACTCTGTATAAGTAAGATTGGCCGCGTCTATTCCCGTAGTGTCAACCGAATTATGTAGTGTAAACCCCATAACAACCACAATAAGTGCAACAAGTGATAAAACAATCCACTTATATCTCTGCCAAATAATCTGATTCAATCTTCTATTAACTGTCACTACTTCCCACCTCCGGTATTTTCTTTAGCCGAAAGACTTGCTCGGAATAAATCTTCCAACGTTAACGGTAATTCTTCGAATAATGCCGGATCTTCAGCTTCAATTTGAGCTTCAATTTCATCTGAATAGTGTTCAAATAAAACAGTGACGACACGACCTTGAATACTCATTGCTCGGCTATTTTCTTTAATGAAAGCTGGAATTTCTTTTGATTTAAACACCAATTGAACTTTTCGTGATTCTGAACGCGTGTCTTCCAAACGATAATCACTCACAATATGTCCATCTTTTAAAACCATTGCGCGATCGATTAATCGATCTAATTCTTCTAAATTATGTGAAGAAATAAGTACACTTCGCTGGTCTTCAGCAACGGCATCAATAATAATTTGGAAAACTTGTTTACGGACAATTACATCTAACCCGTCCAGTGGTTCATCTAAAATAACATATGGTGCACCAGTGGAAAAGGCCAAAATAATATTAAATAATCCTTGCATCCCTTTAGAAAATTGACGATATTTTGTTTGTTTAGGTAGGTTGTATTCTGTGACCCAATTATCATATTTTTGACGATCAAACGTTTGATAAGCGAGTTCATAGAATTCGACAATCTTATCTATTGTGTAGCTGTCTAAAAAATTATTCTGTGTATCTAAATAAAAGAGTTTTTCCTTCAATGATGAATCTTCTTTCATCCATTGATCATCAATTAAAATATCACCTTGATCTGGTATGTATTGGCCTGAAATTGATCTGAATAAGGTTGTTTTACCAACTCCATTACGACCAATTAGACCCACTATTTCCCCTGGGACTAAAGACATATTAATATCATTAAGTATCTCTTTGTCACTAATTTTCTCTGATAAACCTTTAATTTCAAATCCCATTCTTAGTCCTCCTTTTCAAAATACGACTTAACCCAACCCTGAATCTCATCTTCTTGGACACCGAGATAGGTCACTTCTTTAATCGTATCTAACAATGCCTCACGATTTTTTTGGATTTGTCGTTCATCGCGATTGCTCTCATTATTGGCTTTGACATATGTCCCTCGACCTTTAACTGTCACGATTACATCCTGTGATTCTAAAACTTTATACGCTTTACTAACCGTATTTGGATTCATTTCATGAATTTTAGCCATTTCTCTAACTGACGGCAACTTGTCTTCTGTCTGCAAAATTCCTTTAAAAATATCTTCTTTTATACCTGATATCAATTGTTCATAAAACGGTTTACTACTCGTCTTATTAATTTGCAATTATCTCACCTCATCCATGTGTACTATAATACATAGTACACATATTAAATACAACCCTTTTAGACATAAAAAAAGAGATAATAACAAATTGTTATTATCTCTTTCAATTACATTTATTAAACTGTAGCGTTCACAAAGGCTTGGAATAAACCTTCTGGACGTTGTGGTCTTGATAAAAATTCTGGATGGTATTGAGCTGCCACAAAGAATTTATTTTCAGGAATTTCAACAACTTCAACTAAACGATTATCTGGAGATGTTCCAGCAAAAACCAATCCTTTATCAGCAAGTTGTTCACGGTATTCGTTATTAAATTCATAACGATGACGGTGACGTTCTTGGATAACTTCTTGATTATCATAAGCTGCAGCTGCTACCGTTCCTGGTTTTAATTTACATGGATATAAACCAAGACGTTGTGTTCCACCCATATCTTCAACATCTTCTTGATCTGTCATCAAGTCGATAATGTTATGTGGTGTTTCTGGAACAGCTTCAGTTGAATGTGCGCCTTGGAGCCCAACAACGTTACGTGCAAATTCAATACATGCCATTTGCATACCAAGACAAACACCTAAGAATGGAACATTATTTTCACGCGCATATTGAATTGAAAGAATCATCCCTTCAAGTCCACGATTACCGAATCCTCCTGGAACGATGATTCCATCAGCATCTTGCAACGTTTCAACAATATTACTTTCATCTAATTTTTCTGCATCAACCATTGTGATTTTAACATCAGCATCAACAGTGTATCCAGCATGTTTCAATGCTTCGGCAACAGAAATATAAGCATCTGGCAATTTAACATATTTACCAACCAACGCAATATTGATTGTTTTCTTCAAATTTAAAACTTGTGTTTCAAGTTTTTGCCATTCAGTCATATCTGCTTCTGGTGTTGTTAATTTCAAATGATCAACAACGATTTGGTCCATTTTTTGTTTTTGTAACGCTAAAGGAATCGTATATAATGTATCAACATCCATTGATTCAATAACGGCTTCTGGTTCAACATCACAGAAATTAGCTAATTTATTACGCATATCTTGCGAGATATGTTCTTCAGTCCGAACAACCAACATATCTGGTTGAATACCCAATCCGCGTAATTCTTTAACACTATGTTGTGTAGGTTTCGTTTTCATTTCACCTGCAGCTTTTAGGTAAGGAATCAATGTTGTATGAATATAAATAACATTATCTGAACCGACATCAGCTTTCATTTGACGTAATGCTTCAAGGAAAGGCAATGATTCAATATCACCAACAGTTCCACCTATTTCAGTAATTACAACATCAGAATCCGTTGTTGTTCCAGCACGCATAATTTTTTCTTTAATTGTATTTGTAATATGTGGTATAACTTGAACTGTGGCACCCAAATAATCACCACGACGTTCTTTTTGTAAAACTTCTGAATAAATTTTACCAGTCGTTACGTTTGAATATTGATTTAAGTTAATATCAATAAAACGTTCATAATGACCAAGATCTAAATCAGTCTCTGTACCATCATCAGTTACGAAAACTTCCCCATGTTGATAGGGACTCATTGTTCCTGGATCCACATTGATATAAGGATCAAACTTTTGAATAGTAACTTTCAAGCCTCTATTCTTTAATAAACGGCCAAGAGATGCTGCAACAATCCCTTTACCAATTGACGAAACAACGCCACCTGTAACAAATATATATTTGGTCATTATAAATCTCCTTTGGGTTAATTTTTGTGGGGATTCTGTGTTTGTGGCCTGATAGTTATTGTTCATTATGTCTATAAAAAACAACAAGCCCCCTAAGCCGAGTAGAATAATCTAATCAGTGTAGGGAGCTTGTATCAACCGTGCGTTTGTCCTCGCAAGAAATACCTGCGAGGCGCCCAAAAAATATATTACAGGGTTTTGACGAAATCGTCAAGTCCTTTTAATTATTTTCCTCGTCGTCTTCTGCATCTTCATCGGATATTTCAGATAATTGATCTTCAATACCTTCTGGTAATTCTTCTTCATCATCAGAATTACTATCAGCTATTTCATCTAAATCTTTATCATAACCTTTAATTTCTGTATCTTCATCATCATCTTCGTCGTCATCTTCATAAGTTGCATCTAAATCGTCGTCCTCAGGATCATCATCATTGTAATCAATAACGTCATCATCATCAGCGGCATCTGCTAAGAAAGCATTAACTTTCTTACGTTTTTTACGTTTAGGACGATCTTCATCGTCTTCATCTTCTACATGAGCAACAGCTTCATCGATTGAATCGAAGGGATACCATGAACGTAATCCCCATAAGTTCTCTCCAAGTGAAATGAAGCTACCATCAGCATTTAAATCTGTGTAAAATTGTGATAAGCGATCTCTCACTTCTAAATCATTTTTACCAAGATATGTTTGGATTTCATTAGTTAAGTCAGCAAAACCCATGACGTCACCATGTTGCGATAAGATTGCGTGAGCAACCTCGATCATTGATAACTCGTCTTTGTTTTGGCCATCGAATTGTTTAAGCTCCAACTAGCACACGTCCTTTCCAAAAGTCTACTCTTAATCATACATTTTTATGCCGTAAATTGCAATCGTATATTATAGTCTCCCAACAATTCACCGCTTGTTGTTAAGCGATAATCAATATCAAGTGATCCCGAAATTGGTTGGCTATTTAACTGACTTTTTAATTGCGTTGTTTCAATTTCAATTGGAATACGACCATACGCTGTTTTATAAACCCCATTAATTTTTTTTTGCGCTAAAAAAATTAATTTTGTGCGTATATCATCTGTTTCTCGAGTTAATTGAATTTCACCATCATCTTGCAATTTAAAGGTAACTGGATTTTTTTTACCAGACTCTGCGTCTTCTTCTTTATATCTGATATACATCCCATCGCCTAAACGAACGAGTTGTCCCGTTGTTTCGATGACATAGCGTTCAACTTCGCCTTCTTGTGTTTTAATTGTTTCCAAATGGATCGCAATTTGTTTATCTAACGTGATTGCCATACAACTTAATTCCTCCATTCACCTTATCGTTTCACTGTATTATAACTTAGATTTAAATGAATGTCGTTACCTATAATCATCATTATGTCATGACTAAATTACGAATGTTCGTTATAATAGAAGTATTACGAACTTATTTACTATCTAAATTTTCGAGGAGGGATTCTATTGCTCGAACAATCGCCGTTACTTGCTAGAGAAAAAGTGTTACGTGATCCTATTCACGATTACATTTATGTGCAACATCAAGTTATTTTAGATTTAATTAATACTAAAGAATTCCAACGTTTACGCCGAATTAAACAGCTCGGTACAACTTCATTAACTTTTCATGGAGCGGAACATTCACGTTTCACCCATTCCGTGGGTGTTTATGAAATCACACGTCGAATCTGCGATAATTTCCAACGAAATTATCCAAGCAAAGAAGCTGGCGACGGTTTATGGGACGACTCCGAAAAATTAGTGGCGTTATGCGCTGCTCTTTTACACGATATCGGCCATGGTCCATACTCACATACTTTCGAGCACATTTTCAAAACGGACCACGAAGCTATCACTGCTCAAATTTTAACTGATCCATCAACTGAGATTAATCAAGTTTTAGCAAAAGTTTCTGCTGATTTCCCAGAAAAAGTGGCAAGTGTTATTCAAAAAACGTACCCTAATCCACAAGTTGTCCAATTGATTTCGAGTCAAATAGACGCTGATCGAATGGATTACTTATTACGTGATTCTTACTACACTGGTACAAATTATGGTACATTTGACTTAACTCGGATTTTACGTGTGATGCGTCCTTATAAAGGCGGGATTGCATTTGATATCAATGGGATGCATGCCGTTGAAGATTATATTGTCAGCCGATTCCAAATGTACGTCCAAGTTTATTTCCATCCTATTTCTAGATCAATGGAAGTTATTTTAAGTCATTTATTAAATCGGGCTAAATACCTATACGAAAATAATCGCTTAAGTGCCGAGGATTCACCAAAATTATTGATTCCACTTTTTAAAAATGAATTTTCATTAGATGATTATTTACAATTAGATGACGGTGTTTTAACCACTTACTTCACGGAATGGCGTCAAAATACTGATAATATCTTAAGTGACTTAGCTGTCCGTTTCCTGGATCGCAAACCATTTAAATCAATCAAATTTGATGAAGAGACTGTTGATTTATTACCTACTCTAGAACGTCTTATTGAATCAGCTGGCTTTCAACCTGACTACTATACGGCAGAAAATGACAGTTACGACTTACCTTATGATGCCTATGATCCAACCAAAGATAAGCCGCGCACCCAAATCGAATTAGCTCAAGAAGATGGTTCACTTGTTGAATTATCTAGCGTCAGTGACCTCGTTGCTTCTATTACTGGTAAAGTATCAGGCGACCGTCGTTTCTTCTTCCCAAGAGAATTAGTAAAATCAGAGAACGATTTATTCACTGACATTTATACACAATTTAGAACTTATCTTAATAATGATACTTTAATCAACCCAAAGGAGAATACACAACATGACAATTAAATTAATCGCAATCGATATTGACGGTACTCTCGTTAATGATAAAAAAGAAATCGCCCCAGAAACTATTACTACTATTAAAGCTGCTAAAGCTGCTGGCATCAAAGTTGTCCTTTGTACCGGACGTCCTTTAACAGGCGTTACAAAATACTTAGAAAAACTCGGTTTAACATCAGATGATGATTTTGTTATTACTTTTAACGGTGCTTTAGTTCAAGTTTCAGGCTCTGGTGAAGTTTTAATTCATCATACGTTAGATATTAATGATTACAACATAATCGAAGAAACAAGTCGTGAATTAAACGTCCATGTTCATGCTGAAGATCAAGCATTAATGTATACACCTAATGCTGATATCAGTGAATATTCTGTGGCAGAGTCATTCTTAGTTCAAATGCCTATTCGTTTCCGAAAACCTGAAGAAATGGACAAGAATATCGTCATTTCGAAAATGATGTATATTGATTATCCTGAAGTTATTACACGTGTCGTTAAGGAATTACCCGCAAAAATTACCGATAATTATTACTACGTTCAAAGTGAACCTTACTTTTTAGAACTCCTAAACAAAAATGCCAGCAAGGGAAATGCCGTTATGTCCTTGGCTGATAAATTAGGTTTCACCAAAGACGAGGTTATGGCACTTGGTGATCAAGGTAATGATTTATCAATGATCCAAGCAGCAGGTCTAGGTGTTGCCATGGGTAACGCCATTCAAGAAGTTAAAGATAATGCTCAAGCAGTAACTGCTACTAACGTTGAGTTAGGTGTTGCTAAAGCAATCCAAAAATATGCATTAGCTGATTAAATAAATTAAAAACGGACCTAACTTTGAATAATCAAAGTTAGGTCCGTTTTTTTGGCGAATTATCTTCTAAACAACAATCGCATAAATTCTCTAAAAGATAACTTTGATTGCTTAAATTGTTTATATAATGATCCAGCATTTTCTGCAAATCCACCATCTACAAAGTATGCTCCTACAGCAAAACACAAAACGATGATAATACCCAAAAAAATATTCATGACATCATCTCCCTAGTTTAAATAGTCACTAATACAGCAATCAAAATCAATAATGCACCAACAATAAAACAACTACGCATCAATGGTGATATTTTAAGCGGACGATTTTTTTTACTTCCTACACTTTTAACATCAATTTTACGTTCATTATAATCTTCTTTAGATTCACCTTTATCTCGTCGTTTAAACCAGCCAGCGAATAGTTGTGCTTGGCTCAAAATTAATATAATGCCGACTAGAATTAATATAATGCCAATATAAAAATATACATTAGATAAAGAAAAACTATCCCCTCCAACACGGATCCAGATAATCGCAGTAATGATTGCCAGTACACTTAATAAAAATGTGACATTCCTTTTAGCCTGTTTCATGATAGTTAGTTCCTCGCTCGCTTTTAATTTGTGCTTTGATTATATCATTCAAACCTATTAACTCACAATTTTCAGTTCACTTATCCTATAAAATCCGTTATACTTTAAGATACAGTTAACCAAATTAAAGGAGACTCATCAAACATGTTAAAAGAATTTAGAGATTTTATCACTCGCGGAAATGTGATGGATTTGGCAGTCGCTGTTATTATTGGTGGTGCATTTACAACAATCGTTAAGTCTTTCACAACTAACATCATTGGTCCTATCATTGCACTTGTCGTCGGTAAAGTTGACTTGTCAGGGATCGTTCTCACAATTGGTGATACAACTTTCAAAATCGGACAATTTTTAGACGATGTCATTAACTTTATAATCGTAGCCTTTGTTATCTTTATGTTGCTTAAAGGAATCACAGCACTTAGAAATGCAACAAGTAGATCTAATGATAAGGAAGAAGAATCTTCAGAAACGACATTAACACCTACAGAAGAATATTTAAAAGATATCCGTAACTTACTAGCTGAAAGAGATAGTGACTTACCTCGAGAAGCATCAAAAAAAATTGAAGAAAAAATTGCAAAAGAAGACTAAATAATAATTAATAAAAACTTGATTCTGATTTTTAATCGGAATCAAGTTTTTTTATTTTACTTATATTTTATCTTTTTTACATCACATTTTCTTCACAACTACTTGTTATGATAACTTCATACCTTAATTAATAACTTTTAAATTTTAATTTATTTCCCCGAATAAATTAATTTAACTCATAACTAATTTCTCCCCTGAAATTAATTATCTCTACTCCCTTTTTCCGTCAGTCTCCCCGGACTGACGGTTTTTTTATACCCTTAAAATTAAAGTGTATCGACTATAAAATCATAATATTCAAGCGTTATAATCTGTAGTAATAAATAACAATCTAAGATTATTTTGGTCCCCCTTTTTAACATTACGAGTACTGTCTCTAATTAAATATACGTTTGAAGTCTAAGTTTAATGCCCAACCTAATTGGTTATATTCTCAGATTAGACACAAGACTATTCTGAGAATCGATTAGCTCTATAATAAATTAAAAAGAGAAGTCTCCAGATTGATTTCTGATTACTTCTCTTTTTAATTAGTTTTTATTCTATTTTTTTAACTTTTTTTCTAGTTCTAATATCTTTTTTGTTGTTAATTCATTAAGTTTAGCAGAACTAATTATTACTTTTCGTCTAGCTTTCTTATATTTATATAAACATACACATAAGTAAATGTAGAAAGCAATCCAAATACAAAATAATACTAAAGGCATAACAAGATAAACTAGATCATAACTATTCATTATTTTTCCCTTCTAATCTACTTATTTGTTCTTGTTGCTTCTTTTCCACATCATTAAGTTCGGTAATTTCTTTTTTATATTTCCGCATTTTTAAAATCATAAATACAAGCGTACCAATTAATAAAAATATTAATACTTTTATCTCAAATTCTATCATATTCTTCTCCTTCTATATTATTAAGGAACCTACAAAGACTATGAAAATAGTAACTAAAGTTACCCCAAGTTCTGCCCCAACACTAGTTACTGTACTAGACGTACTAAAAGCCATAGATATTTTGGGTAACTCTCCTGCATAATCAAAGTCAGGCTCTCTAAATTTTTTAATATAATATTATAATCTTGTACCGGATATGGATCACTCCCTATTCAATTAGACTCTTCATAAAGTATCTTAATTCCATAAATTATTTCACCTTTAATTAATTGACTAATTATTCAACCCTTATTCAATCAAAATATTATAGAATAGACTTGATAGGTTACAAACAATTCAAATGAATCTTTAATTTTCATTTACCTTCTGCTAGCCTTAAACAGTCTTATAAGTTATAATTTAACAATTCTTGAGCTAAAAGAACCATAGCAACACTTTCTTAAACTATATTTACTACCTTTTAATATACACTTTATCAATTTTAAAGGGTAGTAGAAAAGTTGTATTTAATAATCAGCTCAAATAGTGCTTTATTCTAAGAAAATCTTTATGTAAAAACTACTAAAATATTATATATCCTATACTTTCACCCCACAAAAAAAGTAATCATATTTTATCCTTTTTACGTCACATTTTCTTCACAACTACTTGTTATGATAACTTCATACCTTAATTAATAACTTTTAAATTTTAATTTATTTCCCCGAATAAATTAATCTAACTCATAACTAATTTCTCCCCTGAAATTAATTATCTCTACTCCCTTTTTCCGTCAGTCTCCCCGGACTGACGGTTTTTTATGTTGAATTTGAATACTTTAAGAATAGTAAAAAACAGCCCTAGCATTACCTGCCGGGACTGTCTAAATTAATTTAATTTACCTAGTGATATTCACTTAAAATCACTTTGATAGATATATTTTATATTAGTACCTGGTTTGGACGAAGTTAAAAACACTAAATTAAAAGAACGATTACCAGAGCCTTTTCTAATAATTGCTTTTAAAGTCTTATGATTTATCCCGACATGCAGCGAAGAATCAGATTCACCTTTTTCATTAAGCATATCAGATTGGGTCACATCATAAGAACTATTCATAACAAATAGCCCTCCGAGTGGAAAGTCACCATCTTTTTTTGATTCAATATCGACATCAATACTGTCATTGTAGTAAGCTTCGTCTGAGTCTTTAGTGACGTGATGCTTGATTTTAGTAAATACAAATTTTTCATTTACTATTTTTTGATGATTAGATGTTACAAACACATTCTTAATTTGACTGTTTTTATATTGTTCGGTTACTGCTGCATGAGCATTCCATAACCATACAGCGCTTGCTAGTAAGCAGATGCCTCCCAAAATAAGTAATCCTCTCTGACTTAGTTTCCACGAATTTTTATTTTTCATTTTAGAATAACTCTACCTTCTGAAATGTGAATGATTTTATCACTCACTTCGTTTAAGAAAACACTATCATGATTAGAAATAAGGATTGTTTTCCCTGCTGCTTTTTGATCGATAATTAACTGACGCAAAAAGTCTTTTCCACTATCGTCTAGTGCATTACTAGGTTCATCTAATATTAAAATAGGTGCATCATTGATTAAACAACAAGCAATTGAGGCCCTTTTCTTCATTCCTAATGAATAGTGTTTAATCGCACGCTTATCATTAGGATCTAGTCCAACATAAGTTACCATTTCGTTCAATTCATTCTTAGTCATTTTATGACTATTTAGTTGATTAATTAAGTCCAAGTTTTTAAGAACTGAAAAATCTTCTAACATACCAATACTATCCATAGAAAAAGCAATGCTGCTTGAAAAAAGTTCATCTACTCTGATATATTTTCCATTAACCCAAACTTCACCTTCAGTAGGCTTTACAAACCCAATAATCGTATTAAATATCATGGATTTCCCAGCACCATTTGGCCCACTGAATCCACAAACGATTCCTTCTTCAATTGATAAATTGATATCTACTAAAATATCTTTTTGCTTAATTCTTTTGGAAATGTTTTTCAACTCTATTATTTTCATTTTTACACTACTTTCTTTAAATAAAATCAATATCTTTAATTTTTATAAGTGAGATAATGATGCAACTCAATATAATCGTTAATAAAATTATAATGTTAACCGAATTATGATTAGGGTTAAATCTAGAGAGCATTGTTGCGTCTATAATGGATATGTGAGAAATATAAACATCTAATATTATGACTGCTAAACTCCCTATTAAGGGTAGTATAAAATCATCTAATAAAAATGACGCTGTTGATAACAATACAAGATAGGTGAAACTAAATATAAATAGATAACTATAGAAAGCTAAATGTGAGATACCAAAACCGTTTATAATCACTATCAAAAAATAAAAAAAACTATTATAAATTCCTAACATCAATAAATTGCTAAATAAATAATTTTTATATCCAATATTATGTAGAATTTTAAAATCTGATTTCCATAGTAACATTTGTGAATTTCCAATAGCTAATGCTGGAGAAATCACAAAGATGAACCAAAATAAAGGAAAAGATTCTCCCTCAGTATCTAACGAAGCACCATATAGTAAGCTCGTCATACCACTCACTTGATCTCTTTTGCACAATATGATCATCATCGTTAGCATAATAAAAATGAGCACCGTACGCCATTTAGAATAATAAATCGTTAAATAAATATTTCTAAAAACTAAGATACTGAAAAACTTCAATTTATAGAGTATTCTTTTTTTGATAAAATCCATCTTTGAAAAACCTCCAAAATAATAAAAAAGAGTAGTATAAAGAATATATTTTGAATTAAATATAACGTGTTAACACTATATCCAAGACTGATTATGCCATGATTAAAAAACAATCTAATCCCTCTTTCGTTCAAAAATATTTCTAATTGATAATAACCATAAATTAAAAATAACGATATAATTTTATTTCCTGTGAGGCAATAAAAGGACGCTATTAAATTATAAAAAACATACATTGCGATAAAATAAATAACCATTGTAACTAGCTGATAGCCATTTATATTATATTTTAAATTATCCTTATTTAAAATTAAAAAAAGGATTCCAGAGATAACAAATGCACAAATATATATGGCATAAAAGTAATTCACTTGTACTCTCAAAAAAGAAAAAGGTTTTCTTATATAATACATAATTGGAAATTTAGAACCCTGAAAGGGTAATAATATCAATATTGGAAAGAAAAGAATCATTATATTTTCAATATTTAAACTATTTTGTAGTCCTCCTTGGACTACGTCAATAAAGGAACTATTCTTTTCATTACCTAAAAATAAATAATATTCAAAAAGAGATAAAATAATTAATAAACAGAACGTAAGAATATCTATTACCCAGTCACGAGACCGTTTAGTTTTTAAATATATTTTAAATAATCGCATTACGTTTTACTCCCATAAAATTAAAAAGATAAGCTACAATGAGAACCAAAAACAAAATCCCCATAATAAATGATAAAGGAGGTAGGCCCTCCGCGGGTCCTCCTACCATAGGAAGCGACAAAGGTGCAGCAAGATAAAAAGGAAATACAGCAGCTAAAACACTTATAAATAAGCACAGTAAAAAACTAAAACTAACCACACTATAAATTGTTTTTACATATAAACTAACACTCGCGGCAACTACAGAAAAAACACCTGCGAACAAACCTGCAAGTAAAATATAAAATAAAATCCCCGTATATGATTGCTGGAAAAGGTCCTTCATAAAATATGTTGAATTCGATGCAAGTCCCAGATTATTATTTAATACAGCATCTAATGGTTGATTAGGGAATAAACACCATGCTACTAATAAATCCAATAATAAAGGTAGTATCCCAATCAAAAATCCTGAAATAAAGCTTAAGCTAAATGAATGAATAGAATAATTAATAATTCCCTTTTTTTGTACATATTGTTTAATAAAACCTGTTTGTTTATCCTCGAAGACAATTAGATTCAAACCAATCACTGAAAATAAAGGTAATAACAAATAAAATAAAGCTGAAAAATCGCTACCAGTACCACCTATACCTATCCATGTTGTAATCACAGTAAAAGTTAAATTAGAACCATCTAGATAAGTCCTATTAGGTAACATATCCATAGACACGTGAACTACTATTAAAGCAAAACCCACTAATATGCCATAAAAATATTGTTTCTTCGCCATACGCGACAGCCAATAAGAATTCATTTTTTTCACACCAATCTTTTATTTTAATATAATGCGTAAGAGAGCACATTATTTCTTCTTATCTATCAGGTTTCCAATTACCATCAGCACTACCATATGCATGAATACTATTTACAATATATGCATTGTTTCCTGTTCCATACCACTCTACTAAATAATTAGTTAATTTTGTCTGTCCTTTAGATTTAATAACATATTTTTTTCCTTTAGAAACAGATACATTTCCTGTACGACCAGCCTTATAAGAGTGTCCCCAAGCTTCCACACGTATTTTTCCCGATATCTTTTTGATGTTTAATTCATACGCAGTTTTACTCCACTTTTGAATTCTATAAGTTTCGTCCCAAGGATCATTCCATCTATTAGCAAGATGAACATAATTCGGATTGTTAGCCTCTACACGATCTGAACTTAAAATTGCTATACCAAAAACACATATTGCAACTAAAATAAATGACATTAATTTTTTCATAAAAACTCCTTAAAATTCTCCCTTACGCATTTAATATTATATATAAATAATTAACTCAAAACAATAATATTCAAGTTAAAAAAGACTTTTATAATTTATATATAATATAAAATTAATGCTAATATTAATAAAAAATCACTTTAATGTTGTTTATCATTCTTAGTAAGATCTATTAAGTCCTAAGATATTCAAGTAAACAGACTGCTTACTACTCTAACGTACTAACTACGAGAAGAACTTTCTTCCTTTTTACGTCACATTTTCTTCACAACTACTTGTTATTATAACTTCATACCTTAATTAATAACTTTTAAATTTTAATTTATTTCCCCGAATAAATTAATCTAACTCATAACTAATTTCTCCCCTGAAATTAATTATCTCTACTCCCTTTTTCCGTCAGTCTCCCTGGACTGACGGTTTTTTTATGTCCTAAATTTGGATACAAAAAAAGTTAGACAACATTAGTTATCTAACTTTCTTAACTTTATTTTTCATTATGGAAACGATTTTTAAATAATGGACTAACTGGTTTGTTTTCATGAATTCTCGTGATTGCATCCCCAATTAATTGACCCACTGAAATTTGAACTAATTTATCAATTTTCTTATCTTCAGGTAACTGAATTGAATCTGTTACGATAAATTGCTTAATAGGTGATTTTGCAATTCTTTCAACAGCTGGACCTGATAAAACCGGATGAGTTGCACTTGCGTACACTTCAGTTGCACCGGCATCCATTAAAGCCTGAGCAGCAAGCGTAATTGTTCCTGCCGTATCAACCATATCATCAATTAAGATACAACGTTTGCCTTCAACGGTACCAATAATGTTCATCACTTCAGCAACGTTAGCTTTAGGACGACGTTTATCAATAATTGCAATAGGTGCTTTCAAGAATTCTGCTAATTTACGAGCACGTGTCACTCCACCATGATCAGGTGAAACGACAACAGAATCTTTATCTAATCCTTCGGTTAAGAAGTAGTCAGCTAATAAAGGTGCACCCATTAAATGATCAACTGGGATATCAAAGAATCCTTGAATTTGAGCAGCATGCAAATCAAGCGCTAAAATTCTTGTTGCACCAGCTTTTTCTAACATGTCAGCAACTAATTTTGCTGTAATTGGTTCCCGTGAACGTGCTTTACGATCTTGACGAGCATAACCATAGTAAGGAATAACGACATTAATTGATTTAGCACTTGCGCGACGCAAAGCATCAATCATAATTAATAATTCCATAATATTGTCATTGACGGGTGCAGATGTTGATTGAACAATGTAAACATGATCTCCACGAATACTTTCTTCAATATTAATTCTGATTTCACCATCACTAAAGCGATCTACAGAGGTTTTACCTAATTTAACACCAACAGCATCAGCAATTTTTTCAGCCAATGGTTTATTCGAGTTCAAAGCAAAAATTTTCAACTTTGGATCAAAATAATGTTCTGACATATGTGCCTCCAGTTATTTAATTTTCCCTACTTAAAATTTTAAATATTAATCAAGTAAATTGCAAGTTAAAATCCGATAAGAATTCGCTTACTAATCAATTTCTGGTGCATGAGCTACTGGTAATTTGTCAAAATAACCTTTTTTATTCACTTGACGACCACGAGCAATACCCATATCGTGTGAATCAATATTATCTGTAATTGTTGATCCGGCAGCGATAAATACATGATCACCAACTTCTAGTGGTGCAACTACATTAGATCCACTACCAATAAATGAATGATCACCAATGTTGGTATGGTGTTTATTAACGCCATCATAATTAACAAAAACGACGCCGCAGCCGACATTAATATCTTTACCTAAAGTGGCATCCCCGACATAAGTCAAATGACCAACTTTAGTACTCTTACCGATAGTTGCATTTTTAATTTCTACAAAATTACCGATATGAGCAGCTTCACCAATATGTGCTTGAGGACGTAAGTGACTGTATGGTCCAATGTTACTCATTGTTTCCATTTCAGAATCTTCAAGATATGATGACGTAACAGTTACCTTATCATGAATAATACTATCAATAATTTCAGAATGAGCACCAATGACACAATCTTCACCAATGACTGTATTACCTTTTAAGTAAACGCCTGGTTCTACAATTGTATCTGAACCAATTTTAACATTATATTCGATGTAAGTCGTCTCAGGATCAACTAAAGTCACACCATTGCGCATATGTTTTTCGTTAATCCGGCGTTGCATAACTTTAGTTGCAGCAGATAAAGCCACACGATCATTTACACCCATTGATTCAGAGAAATCTTTCATGCGGTAAGCTGCGACTATCTTACCTTGTTTTTTAAGAATTTCCATAACGTCAGTTAAGTAATATTCACCTTGTGCATTATCATTTGTTACTTCATGTAAAGCTTCAAATAAAGTTTTATTATCAAAACAGTACACACCTGTGTTAATTTCTTGAACATTAGCTTCTTGAATTGTGGCATCTTTTTGTTCAACAATTTTTTCAACAATCCCAATATCATTACGAATAATTCGACCGTAACCCGTTGGATCTTCTGCTTGTGCTGTTAGAACAGTTGCAGCAGCACCTTTTTCTTTATGATATTCAAATAATTCACCAAATGTTTTGGCAGTAAGTAACGGTGTATCACCATTAGCAATAATGGTCATACCCTCTTTATCTTTTAAGATTTTTTCTGCTTGAAGGACAGCATGACCAGTTCCCAATTGTTCTGCTTGAAGAACATATTCTGAGCGATTGCCTAACGTTTCTTCAACCTGCTCAGCACCATGTCCCACAATAGTAACAACTTCATCCATATTATTTGCTTCAATTTCCGATAAAACGTGGTCAACCATTGGACGCCCAGCAATCGGATGTAACACTTTATATAGTTTAGATTTCATTCTTGTACCTTTACCGGCAGCAAGAATAATGGCATATTTAGCAACTGTCATTAGATAGTCTCCTCCAATTATATTCTAATATTCTACCTTAATAATAGCTTAAACCCGTATGCGTTGCAAGATTTCGAATAAATATGCTTACTTTATTCGAAATTAAAAAACACTTGATTTTAAATTATTATTGGAATTTTCTAAAAAAAACTTAATGTTAAATTTAACATTAAGTTTTCATATAAATTATCTATTAACTTTTTATTTTTTAAATGTTTTTGTTAAATAATTTCCTTCACTAACATGAATGGTTTTGTCTGTATGATTAATTTCATCAACTTTTAACAATGAACTATAATCATCAACAATTCGGTCACCACTAAAGGCGCCCTCAGCGAAAACGGAAATACCGACTAAGTTTGCTTCAAACTCTTCGATTAAACTCTTCATTCCGTTAACTGTGCCGCCACCCTTCATGAAATCATCTACGATTAATACGTTAGCACCACGTTTTAAACTACGCTTTGATAATTCCATTTTTTCAATACGTTCACTCGAGCCAGATACATAGTTAACACTAACGGTTGAACCCTCGGTAATTTTTGAATCGCGACGCACAATAACAAATGGCACATTCAAAAATGTTGAGACACTTTGTGCGATGGGTACACCTTTAGTTGCAACTGTCATAACGGCATCAATTTTTTGGTCTAAGTACTCTGTTGCAATCAAGCGTCCTACTTGACGTAAAACGTCAGGACGGCCAAGTAAATCAGATAGATAGACATAGCCACCAGGTAATAACCGATCTTTTTCTGATAACTCCTCAGTCATTGATTCAATAAATTCACGTGCTTCTGCTTCATCAATAGATGGAATAAAACGTGCACCGCCAGCTGCGCCAGGAATTGTTTCTAGCGTTCCCGTGCCTCGCTCTCTAACTGTACGTTTTACAATCGCAAGATCTTCACTGATTGATGATTTAGCTGATTCATAGCGTTTTGAGAAATACGTCAAAGAAACCAACGTATGTGGTCTTTCTAGCAAATAACGAGTCATATCAATTAATCGATCGCTTCTTCTTGTTTTCATATATATATCAGGCCTTTCTTTTAAACATATCTAGTATTCAAAGTGTGATTTTCATTATAACCCGTTTTACCGAATAATAACAGTAAAATGCCAAAATATAATTATTAACGTTCGGTTTTTAATGATTTTCTAATAAAAAAACAAGCTATTTTTAAAAGTAGCTTGTTGATTGTTAATATTCGGTTTTATTTTTGTTTATTAATTTGAAGTCTAACGGATATAACTTTAATAATACTGCATATAATGAAAATCGTAATGAATAATAGCGTAATCGTTGCGCCAGGCGGTGTATTAAATTGGTAAGATGACATTAATCCGCCAACCATCCCTATTACACCAACTATCACACCAATTATAATAACCAGATTAAAGCTACGACCCAATCGCATTGCAATTGCTGCAGGTAAAATCATAATTGCAGAAACGAGTAGTGCCCCGGCAATTGGCATCATTATAGCAATCGTCACACCTGTAACTGCGTTAAAACTAATTGACATCAATCTAACCGGTAACCCTTCAGCAAAAGCCGTCTCTTCGTCAAAAGTTAAAACATACATTGGCTTTTTGAATAGTAGGAAGAGAACGACAATTAATACAGTTAAAATTGCTAAAATGATAACCTGCGCTGAACTAATCGTCACAATTGAACCAAATAAATATTGCTGTACACTCATTGAACTGGCACCTTGATTTAAACTCATTAAAACTAAGGCAATTGATAGTCCGGCAGACATCATAATGGCAATTGAAACTTCTGAATACGTACGGTATAAATTGCTTAAAAATTCAATTAAAACTGAGGCAATTAAAACCACAATCAGTGTGGTAATTGTTGGATTAATATTAACAAACAATCCTAACGCGACCCCTGCTAACGAAACGTGTGACAATGTATCTGCCAAAAGCGATTGCCTTCTTAAAACTAAGAATAATCCCAATAACGGCGTAATTACTGCCATTAAAAGTGAAGCAATTAAAGCTCGTTGCATGAATCCATCGAGAAACATCTCCATTGTGAGTCCTCCTTTCTAACTAATTTAATGTGACGATCAATATATTCTGAAACATCTTCATGATCATGCGTTATCATCAAGATACCTTTATGATGCGTATGGGCTTCATGTTGTAATAATTCGTAGAAATCGTGACGCGATTGTTCATCCATCCCTGTTGTTGGTTCATCTAAAATAAATAAATCAGGATCTGCTGCAAAAATACGGGCTAAACAAACACGTTGTTTTTGACCACCAGATAATTCACCAATTTTATGATTCTTAAAGTTCCACATATTAACTGTTTCAAGTGCTTTTTTTATATGTTCATGATCATTTTTATTCAGACGTCTTAACCAACGATTTTGTTGGTAACGGCCTGATGCTACTAGTTCATATACTGTTGACGGAAACCCCGCATTAAATGATGAAATCTCTTGTGGGATATATCCGACACGTAATTTTTTATTATCTAAATTAGTTTTAGAAATTTCAGCAGTTCCTTTAGCCGGATGTAATAGGCCAAGTACATTTCTAATTAAAGTTGATTTTGCAGCACCATTTTCACCAGTTAAAATGACAAATTCACCCGAATCAATGTGGAAATTAATATCTTGTAAAACAGGTTCTTCATCGTAATAAAAGGTAAGATCTTTGACTTCAATATATTTCATCTATTCTCCTTATTTAACAACCGTTTTTAACGATTTTAAATTATCTTGCATAACTGAAAGGTATGTTTCTCCATTTTCGATTTGAACTTTTGATAGTCCTTCAATTGGATTCAATCCTTTAACCTTAATATTTGTTTCTTTAGCTAGCATATTCGCAATTTTACTAGAATCATTAGATTCAGTAAAAATGGTATCTACATGATACTTTTTAATATACGTTTGTAGCTCTGCCAAACGTCTTGGACTAGGTTCTTCATCCGAAGAAATACCCGCAACCGCAACTTGCGTTAGTCCATATTGTTTTGCCAAGTAAGCAAATGCAGCATGTTGCGTAACAAATGTTTTATTCTTAGCATTTTTAAATGTCGTTTTATATTCTTGATTTAATTCCGTTAATTTTTTCAAATAAGCATTTGTTCGTTTTACATAATACTTTTCATTTTTAGGATCTTGCTGAATTAATTCATTTGAAATGTTTTTAACCATTTTTTTTGCGTTTTCAGGATTTAACCAAATATGAGGGTCATAATTATTAGTCGATGAAAATGAACTTTCCTCTTCTTTATTAGCTAATTCAGCCTCTTCACTTTTCAATTCTTCGTTCTCATCAATCATTTTAATTGAATGACTAGAATTTAAAATCTGCGTTTGTTTTTCATCAATACTTGATTTCAAACTTTTAACCCACGTTTCCATATTATTACTACTATAGATAAAGATATCTGACCTCGCAATTTTACTAATATCCTTTGCACTAGGTTCGTAATCATGCGGTTCTGTCCCGGCAGGCATCAACATTGTTATATCTGCGTTATCGCCTGCAACTGCCTTAGTAAATTCATACACTGGGTAAAATGTCGTGATAACCTGTAATTTATTAGACTCTTTCTTAGTTGCCCCTTGCCCACACCCGGTCAATACAACAACTAACATCGTGAGTACTATGCTTACTAAAATTAATTTTTTTTGCATGGTTTCTCCCTCATTTTTTCAAATCGTAATCTAAATAGTAATCAATACCATTACCGACAAATATTAGAATATCATTTTAGGTACAGCTACGTCAACTTTTTTAAGTGTCACTACGGTGTTAAGCTGTCATTCGTATAAGTTCATCTTGTTATAATAACTGTATTTAAAGTCGACCTGTCAGCAAGTGAACCGTTTCCAATTTAAAAGTGAACTATATCATTAGAATTAAATATAATTTACTATTAATATCTTGCGCGCAAAAAGACGCAACATCATAACTAACCATTAGTTACGATGTTGCGTCTCATTATTTTATCTGGTAACTCTTATTTTACTCTAGAATATCTTGATATAATTCTAATCCTAGCCTATTCATTCCCGGAATCTGCTTATCTTCAGTTCCCGATTCTGACATCGCCACAACTATAAATGCCTTTTTATCTTTTTCTATAATGGCAGCATCATTTTGAATACCATATTCGTTGTATTCGCCTGTCTTATTATAGACTGTAACACCAGTTGGTAAGGACGATGGTAATTTAGTTAGATTTTTATTTTCTTTTAGTAAATCTAGCATTGCCTGATCCGATTGGTTAGACACTAATTTATGATTATACATTTTTTTAAGAATTTTACCCATATCTGTTACTGACGTTTTATTATCGATTCCTGAATTAAGGGCATCTGTATCCATCATTTTTCTTTTAATTGTTGTATTAATTGCGCCTAATTTTTTAATTTCTGTATTAATTGAAGCAAATCCACCAAGTTTATCAATCACAATATTTGCAGCAGTATTATCACTGTCATCAATCATTTTTTCTAATAATTCTTTATATGACAATCTAGTACCTGCGCTCATATTCTGGATTTCTCCCGTTCCACCGACCTTATCCGATTCTGATAAAACATAGCTATCCTTTAGGTTGATGGTCCCTTCTTTTTCCATAGAATAAGCTGTAATTAAAATAAATAATTTAATCATGCTGGCTGATCCTTGCGCATGATTATTTTCAACTACCGGTGCACTACCATCTGTTAACGAAACGTAGACCGAATTTTTTCCATCAACGTCATCCATATATGTTGCAATATCATTCTTAATTTTAACTTTATTTAGTACTAAACTATTTTCTGAAGATTGCGTTTTTTCCGATGTTTTCTTTTCTTTTGAGCTAGATACTGCAGTAGTTGTTTCCTTCGTCGGTACACTATCTTTGTGCGTTAACTTTCCAGCTATAAGATAACCGCCACCCGCTATAATAACAAGTAAAATAATTCCTAAAACTATTTTCATCGGGTTGTTATTTTTAGCTCGTTTTTCTGTTATTTCATTGTTTACTATTGGCGCTGCTACTTTATTAGTATCTTGCGCTTTCGGATTAAATTTAAAGCCACAATTATTGCAAAATTGATCCTCAACCTTATTTGCTATGTTGCATTGCGGACATGTTTTCATAGGAGCAACATTTTTATTTTCTAACGGTTGCCCACAATTATCACAGTATAATGCATCATTTTCATTCTGAGACCCACATTTCGAACAAATTTTCATATCTTCACCTCGTAATTTTTAGGACTTTAACTTATCCTTCATTACATCCCTATTTTTTCTATATATGTACTCAATATCTGTTACTCATAAACTAACTATCAACACTTATGTTTCCTCCATACCTTTCCCCAAATATGGCTTTTATTCTCCCAAAGACAATCCCCCATTTTCTTGCAAATTAGATTAATCTAACACGCTACATTAAATCATGTCTTAGTTATAAAGTTAACCTATATTAGGTAGTATGTAAATAGAAGGATGCGTTCTTAACTAGTCGCTTAATTAGTCATTATCTCCAATTTTTTAATAAAAAAAAGTGCTATCACAAAGTGACAACACTCTCTTCCAACAATAGCTGTACTAAATCCACTAATCTTTAATTTCTGCACCCAGAGAATCCTTAAAATGTGACAGTGCCCATACATGTCCAGCTTGATTAAAACTAGCTGTCGCCTTTTCATGAATGACAATCTTATAGCCCAAATTATATGCGTCAATTGCGGTATGCAAAACACAAATATCTGTGCAAACACCAATTAAATGCACTGTTTCAATTGACCGAGCTCGTAATCTTAAATCTAAATCCGTTCCCGCAAAAGCACTATATCTCGTTTTATCCATCATATAAACATTTGATTTATCTTTATGCGCCTGATACCAAGGCTCCAACTCACCATAGAATTTACGACCGTTTGTACCTGCAATATTATGTGGTGGAAATAAATTAGTTTCTGGATGAAATGGGTCATTTTCATAATGAATATCAGTTGCTAAAACAACATAATCACCTTTTTGTTCAAACTCATTCATTAATTCTATCACTCGAGCTTCAATCTCTTGAGCAGGTTTTCCCGCCGTTAAGTGTCCATCTGTCGCTACAAAATCATTTGTATAGTCAATTTCAATTAAGGCTTCCACAAGTTGTCCCTCATTTTCAGTTGTATTTAATGCCTTCAACATAACAAATTATGCTAATTATCGCAATAAAATCAACTTAACGGTCTCACTAGGTAGACCTCTTCACAGAAACCTTTTAAACTATTGTAGACGTGCTGTGCTCGACTTTTTTTACGACATATCGCAAATACAGTTGGGCCTGATCCACTCATTTCTGCTGCATCTGCCCCAAATTTTATCATTTTTTCTTTTAAACGTGTAATTTCGGGATGACGTTCAGCTGTAATCGGTTCAAGCGCATTACCTAGATTATCAATTATGGCATCCATATCGTCGTCCTCAATTGCATTCACAACGGCGTTTACATTTGGATGAGTGAGTCGCGTATAATCAATTTGTCTAATAATAGTTGGTGTTGAAACACTAATCTTAGGTTTTGCAACCACTAACCAAACAGGGGGTAAGTCTTTTAAAATAGCAATCTTCTCACCACGACCCGTTACATGAGCCGTTCTACTATAAACGCAGTAAGGCACATCAGAATCAATTTTTAAACCAATTTTTGCCAACTCTGCTAAAGATAAATTGAGTTTCCATAATTGATTCAAAGCACGTAAAACGGCTGCTGCATCTGATGAACCGCCACCTAGCCCAGCAGCAACTGGGATTTGCTTCTTGATATGTATTTGGGCACCTTTTTTAATCTGAAATTTATCCTGTAAAATTTTTGCTGCTTTATAGGCTAAATTTCGGTGATCACACGGTAAAAAACCACTATCAGTTTCCACTGTAATGTCCGTTCGATCGTCTAGCGATTTGATATGTAAGTAGTCTGCTAAATCAACTGATGTCATCACCATTCGCCATTCTTGTTCACCATCTTGATGGTTAAATGGGGTGTCTAAACTCAAGTTGATTTTAGCTGGGGCTTTTTCACGAATCTCCATGTTCTCACCTAATCCTATAAGTCCTTAATTAACTCTAATTATACTAATTATTTCTAAAAATAAAAGCCTAAGTTAAGATGTTCTAAAAACATCCCTACCTAGGCTTTTATACTTATTTTTAATCTTCAAAATCAATTTCAATATTTTTTGTTAATACGTCTGTGTAGCTATATGAAACGCGCTCGAATGAATTCTCATCTTGGTTTAAATCGACTACAAAAATAGCTGGGAATGTTTCGCGTAAAATCCCTTTACGTTCTGTAGTTTTCTTTCTACCGGCTTGAGCAACTACCGTTAAATTTTTTCCGACTTGGGCATCTAGCGTACCTTTGATGCTGGCTAAAGTTTCTGGCATGATGGGCTTCACCTTCTTATGTGAAACATCATACCATAGTTTCACAAGATTTGCAATTATACCACATCGAACATCAGTAGTTCAATAAGAAGTTAATTAAATTTCTCTTCTACTTTGATAAGATTGTTAGATAAAACAATAAATTCATGAATACTTAGTTTTTCAGCACGAATTTGAGCAGAAATTTCTGATGCATCCAATGCTGCTTGTAACGCTTCACGAATTTCTGGTGTTTTACCATAAATTGATTGTAAATTATTCCATAAACTTTTACGTCGATGTTGGAAACTTCCTTTAACTAATTTAAAGAAGACCTTTTCACTAATTGGGCGTTCAACGTCGCCTTCTTTTTGATTCAAAACAATAATAGCTGAATCAACATTAGGTTGTGGAATAAAGACGGTTCTTGGAACAACGAATGCGACTTCAGCATCCATTTCATATTGAACGGCTACCGTTAGTGATCCATATGTACGACTACCTGGATCAGCTGCAATTCGTTCTGCCACTTCTTTTTGCATCATAACAACGATTTTATCTAATTTAACCGCCGTTTCTAGTAAATGCATGATAATGGGCGTTGTAATGTAATAAGGTAAATTAGCGACTAATTTTAATGGATGCTGTCCATCAAAATGTTCTTCTACTAACGCTGGTAAATTAGCTTTTAAAATATCTTGTTCCACGATATCAACATTATCATATGGACTTAGTGTTTCGCCAAGTACAGGAATCAAATTTTGGTCAATTTCAATTGCTAAAACATGATGTGCACGTCTTGCTAATTGTTCAGTCAATGACCCAATACCAGGTCCGATTTCGATAACGTCATCTTCAGCCGTAATATCTCCGGCGTCCACAATATTCATTAGTACGTTTTTATCTGTTAAAAAATTTTGGCCTAAACTCTTTTTAAAAGTTAAACCATAAGTTTCCATAATTGCTTTAGTTCTAATAGGTGAAGCAATGTCTGGCACATCATTGTTAGCCATGTTTTTCCTCCGTTATTGTCTCGTTAATTTCTTGCAATGCGTCGACGAACTCTTCTGGTGAAATTTGAAATAGTTTCAATCGATTGTATAATTGTTTTCCATTTGTGTAACCAATTTTGAGATACTCACCTAATTTTTCACGCTTAGCTTTGGCATCCGGTCCGGCAATCAATCCTGCCGTTTGTAAATCCTCTAAGCTGATCAATGTTTCGCCATCAGGCATTTCTGTATACAAATGATCTAGCGCTTCACGAATCGCTTCAACTGAAGCATGTTCAACGCCTAAACTCCCTTTATGATCTGGGACAGCTTCACTTTTTTTCAGAAAAGCATGCTGTACATTTGGAACGCGTGCTGAAATAGTTTTACGAATTTTTTCACCAGAAAAATCAGGGTCCGTAAATACAATTACGCCTCGAGTTTCTTGCAACAGTTCAATTTGATCTAACGTTTCGTCACTAATAGCTGAGCCACGTGTTTCAATCGTATCTGCATTAACAGCTAAATGGATACGTTTTGTGTCATCGCGACCTTCAACTACGATTACTTCTCTAATTTTCTGCATATTACCCTATCCTAAATAAGTTTTCGGCATTTTTAAATGTTGCCGCTGCCATATCAATACTTGAACTCTCTCGAATTTTTGCGACAGCTTCCAAGACGTATCTTGTGTATCCTGGTTCATTGCGCTGACCTCTATAAGGTTCTGGCGTTAAATATGGTGCATCTGTTTCAATTAAAATTCGGTTGCTTGGTGTCACTTTAACGGCTTCATGAACTTCTTTAGCACTATTATAAGTCACAATACCACTATAGGATAAATGCATCCCTAAGTCTAAGAATTTCTCTGCCCATTTTGCATCACCATTAAAGCTATGCATAATGCCACCAATATCACGAATATCAGCTTCTTTCAGGATTGTATAAACATCCTCAAAGGCATCTCGATTATGAATAGAAATTGGTAATTTTAACGCCTTCGCAATCTCAACCTGACGTTTGAAAACTTTTTTCTGCGTTTCAATTGGAGACGTATCCCAATGGTAATCTAGGCCCATTTCACCCATTGCGACAACTTTTGGCGACTGTAATTGTTCTATCAAAACTTCTTCAGTCTCCGGTGTGTAGGTTTTTGCCTCTTCTGGATGCCAACCAATTATAGAATATAAATTAGGATAGCTTTTTGATAGTTCTAGTGATTTCAAAATGCTTGGTTGATCAAATCCAACAATTGCCATTTTAGTCACGTCAAATGCTTTTGCACGCTCAATAACTTCAGGAATTTCCGTTGTAAATTCATCAGAATTAATATGTGTATGTGTGTCAAATATTTCCAAGGGATACCTCTCCTTTCTAGCAGTAAAATGAAGAAGGACTAGAGCAAAACCAAGTTTTGTTTCCAGTCCTTACTTTATTTAGCCTACAATTGCGCCATTTTTAATATCTTCATCAACGGTAATTAATTTCAATTTACCATCGTATTCTACAGATAGAATCATTCCTTGGCTAATTTCGCCTTTCATCTTACGCGGTTTTAAGTTCGCAACAATCACAACTTTTTTTCCTAATAAGACATCTGTTTCAGGATAAAACTCTGCTACACCAGACAAGATTTGACGATGATCAGGATCACCAGCATCTAATCTAAATTTCAATAGTTTATCAGCATTTTGTACTTTTTCAACTTGAATAATTTCAGCAACTTTTAATTCATTTGGCTCAAATTGATCAAATGTCGTTTGAGGTAATGTTAAGTTTAGAGCCACATTTTCTGGATTCCAATCTAAAGAATCCTCTGTATCATTAACTGCCATTGCTTTACGCCCTTTCTTCTTATCTGAAACTGTCATTTGATCTTTAATATAGGCAATCTCTTCTTCAACATCTAAGCGTGGGAAAATAGGCGTTCCTTTTTCAACAACGACGCTGTCCATTGGGAAATCAGAGTAGTTTAATTCTTCAATAGCCATATCTGCCGTGTCTAAACCTAATTGTTCAAAAATTTCTTTAGGTGCATGCGTCATAATAGGTTGGATTAAGACAGCAATCACACGTAAACTAGCTGCTAAATGTACCATAACACTATCAAGTTCAGCTTTACGTGCTTCATCTTTAGCTAAAACCCATGGTTGTGTTTCATCAATATATTTATTTGTTCTAGCAACTAATTTCCAGATAGCATTTAATCCATCTGAGAATTCCATTTTATCCATTAATTCAGTATATTCCGTAATTGTATCTTCAGCTGTTTGACCTAAGTCTCCATCAAATTCAGTTACGTTACCCTTTAATGCTGGAATTTTACCACCATCGTATTTGTTAATCATCGCAACAGTTCTATTTAATAAGTTCCCTAAATCATTAGCTAAATCAAAATTAACACGTGAAACAAAGTCTTCTGGTGTGAAGACACCATCATTACCAAATGGTACAGCGCGCATTAAGTAGTAACGGAGTGCATCCAATCCATAGCGTTCTACTAACATTTCTGGATAGATAACGTTACCTTTTGATTTAGACATTTTACCGTCTTTCATTAACAACCAACCATGACCAAAAATTTGTTTTGGTAAAGGTAAATCGAGCGCCATCAAAATAATTGGCCAGTAAATCGTATGGAAACGCACGATTTCTTTACCAACCATTTGAACATCTGCAGGCCAATATTTATCAAATAGTTCAGTATCATCTGAACCATAACCCAAGGCTGTAATATAATTTGCTAAAGCGTCAATCCAAACATAAACAACATGTTTAGGGTTACTTTTAACTTTTACGCCCCAGTTAAATGTCGTTCTAGATACAGCAAGATCTTCCAAACCAGGTTTAATGAAATTATTTATCATTTCATTTTTACGTGATTCTGGTTGAATAAAATCAGGATGATCTTCATAATATTTTAGTAAACGATCTGCATATTTACTCATTTTAAAGAAATATGATTCTTCTTTAACTAATGAAACTTCGTGACCACTTGGCGCTTTACCACCAACCATTTTACCGTCATCATCACGGAAAACTTCAGCCAACTGTGATTCTGTAAAGAATTCTTCATCAGAAACAGAGTACCAGCCTTCGTATTCTCCTAAATAAATATCGCCTTGTTTAAGTAATTTATCGAAGATATATTGCACAGCTTTTTCATGTTGATCATCTGTTGTTCGAATAAATTTATCATTTGTAATTTCAAGGGTTTTCCATAATTCTTTAATATCACTAGCCATACCGTCGACATAAGCTTGTGGTGTTGTCCCTAATTCTTCAGCTTTTTGTTCGATTTTCAAACCATGTTCATCTGTTCCCGTTAAGAAGAAAACATCATATCCTTTTTGGCGTTTGTAACGTGCTAAGACGTCACACGCAATTGTTGTGTATGAATTTCCAATATGTAATTTACCAGATGGATAATAAATTGGTGTTGTTAAATAAAATGTGGGTTTTTCTGTCATTTTTTAAGACCCTTTCCGTATCGTATTTCATGTGTTTTTTAACATTCGTTCTGTATAAACTCCTTAACAGTATATCATAGTTTTCAGCCGATTTTAAGCAATAAAAAGAGACAGTCCGTGAGTTTAACATAGACTATCTCTTTTAAAATTAGCGTGCATATTTTTGAAATTGACGAATAATCATAATTTCTTTTTCAGATAGCTGTCCATCTAAAATGGTAATTAAAATCCGCCCAACCCGTCTTGGATCTTGTTTCAGTGCCGTGATACTAAACGTTATCGCCGCAACCATCAACGTTAGTAGTAACCCTTCACCTTTTGTGAAAACTGTTCCAAATAACGTTATTGGATTTCCACCAAAAAAACTAGAAAAACCAAAGTAAAACAGAATGAAGTCAAAAAACCGCTGAAAATAAGTTAGCCATTGTAATCTAGTCTTTAGATTATTTAATCGAGTAAAAATTTCACTGTGTTCAATCATTTTACAACAGTCCTTCACTATAATTTAATTTTAAAATCAACTAATTGTGAACCATTAAAATTTGTCAAATATCGATGAAATTCATCCTTTAAAATATAGGGTAACACAGGAACTAAATCAGGTGTTAGTCCGACGTTTTGCTTATTCAAAGCCCATTCAACTGGAAAGTCTGCTAAAATACCTTCTCGTGTTCTTTGTGGATATTGTTTTCCAAATGGTTGTTGTAAAGAGATATGAAATAACGCTATTGTAGCTTGATATTCGTCGTCCACTGACCATTCAAGATAACCCGTTGGTCTACATTGAGAATCGGTAATTTTGATTCCTGTTTCCTCATATAATTCACGAAGCATCCCTGCAAGTTCAGATTCTTGTGGTTCACGTTTACCACCAATTCCATTCCAAAGACCAACATATGGTTTTTTCAAACGATTTAATAATAAAATGTTGTTTCCAGCTGTGATAACAGCTAGATTATATTTTGCTAAATCAATCATTATTCAGCAGTTCTAACTATAAAGCGCATCTTAATTGTTTGCATTAATTCTAACACTGTCATATCGTACGTACGTAAAATAACCTCTTTTGAATCCGCATTTCTAGGTACTGTAATAACAAATGCATTTTGTTGATCATTCTTTTGAATACCAACATAAGCTGACGCAAAATTAACATTACTTTTAAATTCAGAATGCATAATATCAAACAATTGACGTACTTCTAATTTTAATTGACGTTCACTGAAAACTGGTGTTAACGTTGCAAACGTATTTAAGTACATTTTTGGTAATTTCCACGCTTCAAGTTGTGCATCGAAGGCTTTAAATAAGGCAACCGTTGCTCGGCGAGCTTCAAAAGGTGCACGTAAGTCATTAGATGTTAAGATTTCCAATAATTTAAGTGCAGCATCTGTTGCGATAGGGTAAAATTCTAAGAATTTTTCAGTAATTTGTTCCATATCTTCATTTTGAAAGAACACCAAAGCATCTAAAAGTGTGATTAATCGGTACATTCCCCATTCATCTGGGCCGCTACCTTCTTTAGGTTCAGCAGTCACTGTTGCCAAGATTCCTTGATAGAATAATTCTCTAATATTATCATCAATAAACCCATTTTCTTCTTGTAATCTAAAAATAGTCCCATGTAAAACCGTATCATAAAGTTGAACAGCCGTCGCATTGATTTTATCGTCGATATTAAAATCATCCGTTGTCATTTTTAACATTAATTCAGGTGCCTGATTAAGTTGCAAGAAAAAATGGAATAGTTCATGCGAAATCAAGTAATCAGGTGCTGTAATATCAGTCACATTAATAATGAAATTTCCATCTTCTAACCGAGATTCTACTTGTTGATGCTTAATAAACCCAACTTTTTCGCCACCATATTGAATTTTAATTTCTCCATCAAATTGTTCTTTAATTGTAGTAATTAAATTTTGTGTATTTTGGTGTAATGTAATCTCAACCATTTAATTATCCCCTTTTTTTCTTAATTCATTTAGTTTTTTTGTTGCAACCTCTGTATCTGGTCGATTCTCATTTTTTAATAACTCAGTTAATTGTGCCACTTCTTCGTCTACAGCGCCAACTTTAACTGCCAGTGATTTTAGTTGAAGACCCATATGTCCCTTTTGAATACCCTCAGAAACAAGTGCTTTAAGTGCCGCTAAATTTTGAGCTAACCCAACACTTGCAACCAAACTAGCAAGCTCTTTTGCTGATCGAATACCCATCATTTTTTTATTAATTTGAACCATTGGGACAATATCAATCGAACCCCCAACAACTCCTATGGGCATTGGTAATTTAATTATGCCAACTAAATTATCACTGACTATCGACCATTTCGTCAAGCCACGATACTGGCCATCTTGGCTAGCATAAGCATGAGCACCTGCTTCAACGGCACGCCAATCGTTTCCCGAAGCAATGAGAACCGCATCAATCCCATTCATAATACCTTTATTATGTGTGACGGCACGATATGGGTCAAGTTGAGCCACTCGACTTGCTGAGACAATTTTCTTAGCTATGTGTTCACCACTAATTTCTGCAGAATCTAACAACGTAAAAGGAATTGAGCAGCTTGATTCAACTAATGAATCTGTTGCGTAGTTGGATAGAATACTCATAAGGACGTCTTGTTTAAACTGTGTTTGCAGCGTTTCACCAACTGCCTCCATCATTGTATTTACACTATTAGCGCCCATTGCTTCTTGAACATCTACTGCTAAATCTACCGAAATTAGATCAGCTGCTAGTTTTCGAACTCTGACCCAACGTGCGCCACCGCCTCGTTTTACAAGTGAAGGACGAGCAGCATTCGCTATTTTAATTAAATTCAATTGTTGTTCATTAATTTGGTTGATAACGTTATCCGCATCATCAATATTTTCTAAAATAACTTGACCTATCATTAAGCGTGATTTAATTTTTGTTGTAAATCCACCCGCAGATGCAATTATTTTTGCCCCATTATTATTTGCCGCAATTACAGAAGGTTCTTCAGTTACCATTGGGACCGTCATCTTTTTTCCATCAACTAAATAATTAAACGCAATACCTTCTGGCAAGGTAAAATCTGCTATATAATTTTCAGTCATCTGATCCCCTAATTCATGATTAAGAGCATGCGTTTCTATTTCTAATTTTTCATCATCTGAAATAAGATTGTCATTTAATAAGGTTATTAATCTATCATGCCATTTTTTTTGATAAAATTTTATAAATTTTGTCATTACCTTAGTCCTTTTTGTTGTTTTTACTTTTAGTAAGAGAAATAATTGGTTTCTTAGCTTATTTTACGCTATTATAGATAGATAATATATTACTTTTAAAAAAAGGGGCGTACTAAAATGAAAAAAATATTAAGTCTTGCCAGTGTGTTATTGATTGCTCTTGCTTTAACCGCCTGCGGTAAATCGAAAGATACAGCATCCGATGTAACACAAACAAAGGGTACATTAACAATCGGATTAGAAGGTACTTACCGCCCTTATAGTTACCACGATAGTAACAATAAATTAACTGGTTTCGAAGTTGATCTTGGTAAACAATTAGCTAAAAAAATGGATTTAACGCCTAAATTTATCGAATCAAAATGGGATTCATTAGTTGCAGGATTAGATGCTAACAAATACGACGTTGTTTTAAACAACGTTGGTGTTACAAAAGAACGTCAAGATAAATACAACTTTACATCACCTTATATTTATTCAAAATCAATTTTAGTCGTCAAAAATAATAACTCTTCTATTAAAACGATTAAAGATATTAAGGGTAAAAAGATGGCACAAACGGTTACAAGTGAAAATGGAGCCGATGCTGAACGCCTTGGTGCTGATGTTGTCTCAACAGATGATTTTGCAAATACAATCAGTTTAATCCTAGATGGTCGGGCTGATGGTACCATTAACAGTAACGATGCTGTCTATTCATACTTAAAAGAAAAACCTGATACGAACATTAAAACAATTTCAACAGGTTCTGAAATTCCAGCATTAAAAGTTGCTGGCTTAATCCAACAGGACAACCCAAAATTACAAAAAGAATTAAACAAAGCACTTAAAGAATTACGTGCTGATGGCTCATTATCAAAACTATCAAAAAAATATTTTGGTAGCGACATCACAAATAAATAATTCCAAAAGGACTGGTGCAAAATCCATTTTGTCATCAGTCTTTTTTTATTAATAATAGATTAAGAGAGGTTCCGCGTTTATGAAACTTGTTATTGATTCACTCCCAACCATTTTAGAAGCTGGAATTCGCTACACTATCCCTTTGACGATAATTTCATTCGTTATCGGGATCATCATCGCAATTATCACCGCACTAGTTCGAATATCAGATATAAAAAAAGGCAGTACCTTCACCCAAATTTTAAAAGGGATTGGTAAAGCATTCTTTTCATTCTATGTTTGGATTTTCAGAGGAACGCCTTTGATTGTGCAATTATTTATCCTATTTTATGGACTACCTAGATTACCAGCACCTTATACAGTTGAATTCGGCGCATTCAGTGCCGCTGTTATTGTTTTTTCATTAAACGTTGGTGCTTATGCATCGGAAACAATTCGTGCAGCTATTCTATCAATTTCAAAAGGTCAGTGGGAAGCTGGTTACGCCATTGGTATGACACACACAACCGTGTTATTTCGCGTTATTTTACCACAAGCAGCACGGGTCTCACTTCCACCTTTATCAAATAGTTTCATTGGTTTAATAAAGGATACGTCATTAGCCTTCTCAATCACGATTGTCGAAATGTTTTCCGTTGGTCAACAAATTGCGGCAAGAACTTATGAACCTATGACCTTATACTGTGAAGTAGCGGTCGTTTATCTAGTCTTTTGCTCAATTTTAAACGTTGGTCAATATTATCTAGAAAAAAGAACATCGCGTTACATTAAAAATAACTAGGAGGTCTTAACTTTGATTAAATTTGAAAATGTTAATAAATACTTCGACCAACATAAAGTCTTAAAATCGTTGTCATTTGAATTACCAGAAAACGAAACAACCGTCATCGTTGGTCCTTCTGGTTCCGGTAAATCAACCTTATTACGCTCATTTAATTTATTAGAACAACCCGAAGAAGGTCTCTACTCATTAGATGATAAAAAGATCGACTTTACCCAACCAATCAGTGAAAAAACAATTTTGGAAGTTCGTCGTGAAACAGGTATGGTTTTCCAAGACTATAACTTATTTCCTCATTTAACTGTTTTGAAAAATGTTATGGAAGGACCCCTTCACGTTTTAAAGGAACAAAAATTAATTGTTGCACAACGCGCTGAAGAACTTTTAGAATTAGTCGGTCTTTCAGATCGTGCTAATTACTATCCAAGCCAGTTATCTGGTGGTCAACAACAACGTGTAGCTATTGCTAGAGCAATGGCAATGAATCCTAAATATTTATTATTTGATGAACCAACTTCTGCACTAGATCCTGAATTAGAAGCAGAGGTTTTAAGAGTTCTACTTAAGTTGGATATAGAAAAAAAATCAATGGTTATCGTTACTCATAATATGGCCTTTGCAAAAGCTGTTGCCAATAATATCATTTTTCTAGAAGATGGCAATATCTTATTTAATGGTTCACCAGACGAATTTTTCAATCACCCTACAGAACGCATTCAAAAATTTTTATCAGCAATGACATTCGAAGATATTTTACCAAAATAAAAAGACATCAATTTTTGATGTCTTTTTATTTACCTAATTTAGTTGTTAAATAACCTTCTCGGACACCACTTTCAGAAAAAATGACACCAACAGAATTTAAATATTGTCCCAGAACAACAACTGGTGCAATTCCACCTACAATAATATCCGCACGGTTAGAAGCTATACCACTGACTTGTGCACGCTTTTTAGTCGTCAAGCCTACCAAGTCCTCAAAAGTTAATGAAACTGCCTTACGTGACAATTGATAGCCATTAATTGCCTCCGTATTAATTAGCTTCTGTTTTTTGCGGTTTAAACGTCCAATAATTCGATTTGAGCCGCCAAGTAGTACGAGGGGCAACTCCATTGCTTCCTTCAACCACTCCAACTTTTGAAAAGCGGTCACCAAGTACTCCATTAACTGAAATAATTCTTTACTCGTAATCTGTTCATTTTTTAAATATTTTTCGGATAAAGTCACTGCACCAAATGGCAAACTCACAAGATGTACCACTTTTCGATTAACCACATGGATTAATTCACTGCTTGCGCCACCTGTATCCAAAATCAAGCAATCATGAATTGGTAAGGCTTCCATTACACCCATATAATCGTAATAAGCTTCATCATCCCCACTTAAAACTTCAATATCAGCACCAACTGCCTCTTTAATTCGACGTAAAAATTCTTTTTGATTTCGAGCCATTCGTACAGCTGCAGTGGCAATTCCATGTACAGCAACCGGTCCATAAATATCATATTGTTTTTTAAAACTAACTAAGGCTTCAATTGTCCTAGCCATCGCATGTTCCTGTAACACTCGGGATTTCCCCATCCCTTCAGATAATCGTGTTTCCGATTTTAAACGCTTAATTTCTTTAAATTGTCCATTATCAAGTTGTTCGTTAATTGATAATCGAACCGAATTTGAACCCAAATCCAATAAAACAAACTTTTCCATTATTACTCACCTCATACTAAATCAAAGAAACGTTTCACAACCGAACTAGTTAAAATAATTAATTCCAATCGCATCTCTAACTTCGTTCAATGTTTGGTTTGCAACAGCATTAGCTTTATCACTACCCGCTTTTAACATTGCATAAATGGCTTCAGGATCTTTAGCTAATTCAGCTCGTCGTTCACGAATTGGAGCTAACTCAGCTTCAAGTACTTCATTTAAATAACGTTTAATTTTAACATCGCCTAAGCCACCTGCTTGATACTGGGCCTTAAGTTCGGCAACTTTTTCAGTATCTTTATCAAAGATATCAAGATAAGTAAATACCATGTTACCCTCAACTTTACCTGGATCTTCAACATGAATATGATCTGGATCTGTATACATTGACATTACTTTCTTCTTCAATGTCTCCGCATCATCGGCAAGGAAAATCCCGTTTCCTAGTGACTTACTCATTTTTGCATTACCATCTAATCCAGGTAAACGTCCTTGCCCTTTTGGAGGGAAGACACCTTCTGGTTCAACAAGAATATCTTGTTGATAAATTGTATTAAAACTTCTAACGATTTCGCGTGTTTGTTCAATCATTGGTTCTTGATCATCGCCAACAGGTACAACTGTTGCTTTAAATGCTGTAATATCTGCAGCCTGGCTAACCGGATAAACAAAAAATCCGGCAGGAATACTGCGTTCAAAATTCTTTTGTTGAATTTCAGCTTTAACTGTAGGATTACGTTCCAAGCGAGAAACAGTTACCAAATTCAAGTAATAACTTGTTAGTTCCGTTAATGCAGGAATTTGAGATTGAACAAAAATAGTTGATTTGTTTGGATCAATACCAACCGCTAGATAATCTAACGCTACTTGAATTAAACTATTTTTAATTTTTTCCGGATCACGTGCGTTATCTGTCAAAGCTTGTTGATCAGCAATCATGATGAATATCTCATAATCACCAGAATTTTGCATTTCAACACGATTCTTTAATGAACCGATGTAGTGCCCGATATGTAGTTTCCCCGTAGGTCGATCCCCTGATAAGACTACTTTTTTTGTCATATTTACGCTCCCTTTCTATCTATAAAAAAAGTCCTATTGTTAGTAAATAACAATAGGACGACTGTCTCGTGGTACCACCTAAATTGCAGAATAAAATTCTGCCACTTACCGATAAGGAGGTTACCCAAAATTCTCATATATCCAATTCAGTCCGCCACCATACCTTCCAGCAAAATCAGTATGTCCCTGTTCTAGTTGGCGTTCCTACTTCGCAATAATCAATGAATTATCTATTAGTGTAAGTGTAGCGTGTTCAACAGAAAAAATCAAATAATATTAAATACTAGACGAATATTTCAAAAACCTTTAAACTAGGTCAATAGTACAAAGGGGGCATTAAGATGTCAGAAGAAGAAATCGAACAAAATAGAGTTGATTCAATTATTACTGAAATTAATCACCAATCTATTAAAACAGCCGAACTATGTGAAAAAGCACATAAAGAAACCTCATCAGTTGAAAAAAACTATGTAGATAATGCCAAAATCAATACTTTTGAAGTTGATGATAGAATTGAAACGAATGCCGAAGTGCAACAACAGAAACAATTGGTCGCCACGACTATCCAAACTGAAGAAATATTAGAAAAACAGGTTCATACTTTAAAACAATTAGGCGATTCACCTTATTTTGGACGTATCGACATCCAAGACGATGGCGATCCAGAACAGGAACAACTCTATATTGGTCTAGCCTCTCTAGTAGATGATCATCAAAATTTTCTAATACATGACTGGCGTGCACCTATTTCAAGTATTTATTATAACGGCGCATTGGGTCATATTTCTTATAAGACACCACAAGGAACTCAAATGACAGAATTATCCAAAAAACGTCAATTTCAAATTAAAGAAGGTAAAATCCTATCGATGTTTGATACCAATGAAACAATTGGCGATGAATTATTGCAACAAGTTTTAGGCGAACAAAGTGACACACAGATGAAAAATATTGTTTCTACAATTCAACAAGAACAAAACACAATTATTCGAGATACAACAAGTGACTTATTAGTTGTCCAGGGGGTTGCCGGAAGTGGGAAAACATCCGCTATTCTACAACGTATTGCATTTCTACTCTATCACTCAAGAACATCACTAAATGCGGATCAAATTATATTATTTTCTCCAAATCTACTTTTCAGTCACTATATTTCCGATGTACTACCTAGCCTGGGCGAAAAGAACATGAGACAAGTCACGTTAGCCGAATTCTTCTCTAATCGTTTTCAAGGATTAAAGGTTGAAACCTTATTTGAAAATTATGAGTCAAACAATAAACATGCTTCATCTGATTTAAGAGGTAATGCACTTTTAAAAAAAACAATTGAAAATTACTTAAATGCAGTAGATTCATCTGAATTAGCCTTCACAGATATCATTTATGAAGGTATCCCGTTCTTTAAAAAAGAAGAAATCGCTAATATATTTACACATCTACCACATAATATGTTGTCATCAGATAAATTTACCGCAACAAAAAATACACTAACAAAACGATTAAAAACTAGAATTGCCGAAATGGCAGAATCTGATTGGATGCGTGAAGAAATTGATTCGTTATCTGATTCTCAATATGAAACATATTTAAGTGATTATGAACGCGATGAATTTGATAGTATTGATAAAGAAATATCATATATTGGTACCATTATATTAAAAGATCGCTTTAATATTGTATATGATGCGATTTACAATAATTATTTTATTGATATTTATGAGCAATATGCTAAATTCCTTGAAATTACAATTTCAATAGAAGAAAAAAAATCATTCCAATCAAACTTAGAGCTTCATAAAATCACGTTATTAGATGCCACACCACTACTATTGCTACGAGACTTACTAACGGGTGATGGTCAAAATAGAAATATCGAACATCTTTTTATTGATGAAATTCAAGATTACTCTCCGCTGCAACTCTTATATTTAAAAAATTGTTTTCCTAACGCTAAATTAACACTTTTAGGAGATAGTGAGCAAGCTTTATTCTATGATTTAATCTTACCAGCTAAATTTTTAGAAAATTTAAATCATATTTTACAAGTTAAAAAAACTAATTTAATTATTTTAAATAAAAGTTACCGATCAACATTTGAAATTACTAATTTTGCAAAATCATTGCTACCAGACGGAAATAGCATTGAATCATTCACACGTCATGGCGAATTACCTAAAATATACTTTAGTAAAACCCGGGCTTCTGCACTAGCATCTTTAATAGCCCTAATTAAAAATGGTGATACTAATAACCAACCAGTAACTATCATCACTAAAAATTTGGCTGAATGTAAATTACTATATAGTGAACTCAGATCATTAGTAAAATTAACAATGGTTACAGATGGCGACAGAAAAATTCCAGAAGAAACAATAATATTACCTATTTATTTAGCTAAAGGCTTGGAATTTGATTCTGTTATTGCTTTTGATATTTCAAAAAAAAATTATATTTCAAAAAATGATCTTGGTACCCTTTATACTCTTTGTTCACGAGCAATGCATACCTTAACTATCTTTTCCATTGAGTCACTATCTCCGTTGCTTACGAATTCCATAAATAATTCTAGTGTTTTGATTGTTTAAATTTAGGTTGATTTATTTTTAATATTACTATAGACTTTTATAGTAATGCCGCTTTAGCTCAGTAGGTAGAGTATCACCATGGTAAGGTGGGGGTCACCGGTTCAAATCCGGTAAGCGGCTTTTTATTTTACAATCGCATAAAAAAAGGACATTAACAATTATGTTAATGTCCTTTTTTTATTTATTATTAGCATGGCAACGTCCTACCCTCGCAGGGGGCGACCCCCAACTACTCTTGGCGCTAAGAAGCTTAACTTCTGTGTTCG